>NZ_DAIOEU010000010.1:0-111948 GCF_036746095.1 Dyella sp. | reverse complement strand
CGTTGAGCACGATCAGCGGTGAGTTCGCGATCAGCGTGGTGTTGGTGGCGGTGAGAATGCAGAACGCCATCGGCAGCAGCAGGCGCGAGATTGGCACGCCAGTGCGCGCGGAAAGGCGGCTGGTGACGGGAATCATCAGGGCGGCCAGCGCCTGGCTGGGAATCACCGCACTGAACAGGCTGGTCACGGAGTTGATGACCAGGCCGAGCCGCGATTCCTTGCCGCGCGCCATGCGCATCACGAACTGCGCGGTAAGGCCAAGCACACCGGCGCGGTCGAGCCCGGCACCCATGATCATGATGGCGATGATGGCGATCACGGCGTTGCCGGCGAAGCCGTTGAAGACGCGATCGGAAGGAATCAGCCCGGTGAGGCCGATGACCACCACTACCAGCAGCGCCACCATGTCGGCGCGGATCCACTCCAGCACCAGCATCAGCATGGTGAAGCACACCAGCCCCAGCACCAGGATCATTTCCGGGGTAAGGGTGAGCGCCACTACGGGTCGTCCCTATCGGGCGCTTGGAAGGCTTGGATGCGATGGGGCAACAGTGGCTTCACGCGGTGACTCGTCCCTGTTTAGCGCGGAAGTATAAGCGTGCATGCGGGATGACTGGTGAACCGTGGCCGCACATTCGCATGCTTGCAGGTGAGTAGGTTGGGTTAGCGCGGCGTAGCCCAACAAGTCGCTCCGAAAATGTTGGGTGACGCGGCGCTAACCCAACTACGCCCAATTACGGCGATAGAGCAGGTCCCACACGCCGTGGCCGAGCTTCAGGCCGCGCCGCTCGAAGTGGGTCTCGATGCGCCACGCAGGTTTCTCGGCAAACTGCCCGGGCCCTAGGCCGTTACGCCAATCGGGTGCGGCTTCCATCACTTCGAGCATGTGCTGGGCATAGGGCTCCCAGTCGGTGGCCAAGTGCAGCAGGCCATTTGGCGCCACGCGCGAAGCAAGCAAGGCGACGAACGGGGGCTGCACGATGCGCCGCTTGTTGTGGCGCTTCTTGTGCCAGGGATCGGGAAACCAGATCCGCACTTCGGCCAGCGTACCGGGGGCGATCTCATGCTCCAGCACTTCCACCGCATCGTGCTTGTAGAGGCGGACATTGGAGGCATCGCGTGCGGCGAGGGCATTCATCAGGCGCCCAACGCCCGGTCCATGCACTTCCACGCCGAGGTAGTCACGCGCCAGGTCATGTTCGCTCGCCCAGGCCAGGGCTTCGCCGTTGCCGAAGCCGATTTCCAGCACGCGTGGGGCATGGCGGCCGAACCGCGCGTCGAAGTCCTGGGCGGTGCCGGTGTAGTCGATGCCGAAGCGTGCCCAGTGCGTTTCGAAGGCGCGTTGCTGGGCCGGCGTCATGCGGCCTTCGCGCAGGACGAAGCTGCGGATGCGGCGGAGGTGGTGATTGTCGTCGTGAGTTTCGGTCATGCGGAAATCTGACCCCCTCTCCCCTTCGGGGAGATGGCTGGGTGAGGGGAGAATCTTGCGGTGAAAGAAAATCGAAGCGCGGTTCTATTGAAGGCTGAGGCAAGCCATGGTCCCTCACCCCACCCCCTCTCCCCGGAGGGCTCTCCTGCATCAACCAATCGTCCCATCGATCGGGCTCGATGCCGACGCAAACCGCTTGCGCGGAATCCTTCCCGCACGGTACGCCGCGCGTCCTGCCTCGATCGCCAGCTTCATCGCATGCGCCATCAGCACCGGGTCTTTCGCGCCGGCGATGGCGGTATTCATCAGCACGCCATCGCAACCCAGCTCCATCGCAATGGCCGCATCGGAGGCCGTGCCCACGCCGGCGTCGACGATGATCGGCACCTTTGCGTTCTCGATGATTTCCAGCAGGTTGTACTTGTTCTGGATCCCCAAGCCCGAGCCGATCGGCGCGGCCAGCGGCATTACCGCCACGCAGCCGATCTGTTCCAGTTTCTTGGCCAGGATCGGATCGTCGCTGGTGTAGACCATCACGTCGAAACCGTCGGCCACCAATTGCTCGGCAGCCTTGAGGGTTTCCACCACGTCGGGGAACAGCGTGCGTTCGTCGCCCAGCACTTCCAGTTTGACCAGGTTGTGGCCATCCAGCAGCTCGCGCGCCAGGCGGCAGGTGCGCACGGCGTCCACCGCGTTGTAGCAACCGGCCGTGTTGGGCAGCAGGGTGAATTCGCCCGGCGGCAAGGCATCGAGCAGATTCGGAGCATTGGGGTCTTGCCCGAGGTTCACGCGGCGGATCGCAGCGGTGACGATCTCGGCGCCGGCGGCCAGGGTGGCGCGGCGGGTTTCGTCCAGATCCTTGTATTTGCCGGTGCCGGTGAGCAGGCGCGAGCGATAGGTCTTGCCGGCGATGACCAGGGCGTCAGTGGTGTCGTGAGTCTTGATGTTCATGCTAGGAACCGCTTGGGGGCGAACTCAGCCGCCGCCGATGGCGTGGACGATTTCCACCTTGTCGCCATGACGCAATGCATAGGCGTCGTGTTGGCTGCGCGGCACGATCTCGTGATTCACCTCCACGGCTACGCGCCGGCCGGCATAACCGGCCTCGTGCAGGAGTTGGGTGACCGAGAGGTTGTCGCCGCAGTCGTGCGGGTGGCCGTTGAGGGTGATCTGCATCCAGGCATTGTAGCGCCGCCCCTGTGCTTTATCCCGCTTGGGCGTTGACGGAACGCCGCGGTGATCCGCGGCGTTCCGGTTGGAAAGCGCTAGTGCTGATTGTCGTTTCGGCCCGGTGGCGGCGCATGTGCAGGATGCGGCGCACTCTGCGGATGAGGTTGCTCAGCGGGCCGCGCCATTTCCGGACGCGCGTATTGCGGCGGTGGCTGATACGGACGCTGCTGCGGCATATAGGAGGGATTGGGCTGCACCTCGCGCGGCGCCTGCTGGCGTGGCACATATTGATGCGCGCGCTGCGCGGCATCGAAGCGCTCCTGCTCGATCTGCCGCTCGCGTTCTTGCTGCTGCTGTATCGACGGCTGCTGCGGTATGTAGCGCGGTGCTTGCTGCACTTCGGGCCGCTGCGGCTCGTAGCGAGGCGCCTGTCGTTCCTGAGGTTGCTCCGGGGTATAGCGCGGCGCTTGCTGCATCCGCTGAACCTGCTGGGCCGGCGCGAAGTGCGGCACTTGCGGCAGCGCCGGTTCGGCCGGGCGCGGTGCGGCTTGCGGCTGAGCGGGCGCTCCGTAGCGGGGGAAGGCCTGTCCCGAGACGACGCGCGGCGTATTCTGCGGCTGCACGTTCAATACACGAACGTTGGAGCGCAGCGGCGCATGGACTTCACCTGCCGGCGCGACGTTGGCGGCGGGTGCGCGCACGGCCACCACCGGCCGATTGAAGCCTGCCGCCGGCAAAGGCCGTGTGTTCGCAGCGCGCGGCTGACCGAAGCTGGCCGATGAGGGACGCTGCACCGGTGCCGCCGCAACCACCGACGCGTGAGCAAATTGTTGCGGGTTCATGCGTACCTGATCGGCGTGCACGTTTCGTGCGCTGGCAAACGCCTGTGCGGAGACCGCGGTGAAGGCGTGCGGCACATCGCGGTTGACATAGTTCACGCCGGTGACCGCCCGGCCCTCGCGATAGAAACCGTATTGGTTGTGGATGTTGTTGACCACCGTTTCCCGGTTGATGGTGCGGCCGATCCGGATATTGGTGAGATTGACGTTGGTGTAGTAGTTGCGCGATGCGCGATACCACGGGTTGTACACCTCGTGCGGACCGAGCGGGAACCAGCCCACCGGGCCGCCCCGGCCGATACCGACAAAGGCGACCAAGGCGGGCGCGTACACCGGCCGTACGCGCGGCGGGCAGGGGACCCAACCCCAACGGCGATGCAGATAGACCCAGCGGCCGTAGTGGTAAGGCGCGAAGCCCCACGGCATGGAATCCACCCAGGTCCAACCCCACGGGCCGATCCATACCCAGTGGCCGAGGCTATAAGGAGCCCAGCCGGCCGCCACGGTGGTGGGATACCACACGGCGCCGTAGTCTTCGTCCTGTTGCCAATCGCCGTACTGATTCAGGTCCTGCGAGCCGACGACGTCGGGTGATACGTACTGCGTGCTGTTGCTGCTGGCGTATTGCGCGTCGCGATCATTGCTCCAGGCGTCGAATTCATCGCGTCCCTGGATGTCGCTGACCGTCATGTCGCTCAACGTGGAATCGCCGAACTGATAGCTGCGCCCACTGAATACTTCGCGCTGGGCGTTGTTCTCGCCGTAGACGATGCCGCCGCCGTCGAACACGGTCACGCTGCTGCCGTTGCCGTTGGTGCCCACGTCGACCCGGAACGTGCCGGGCTGGTTGATCACCAAGGCCATGGTTGGCGTGTCGACTTCATAGCTGGCGCCTTGGTCGACGCTGCGCACGGTAATGCTCAGCGTGCCCTGCGTCAGCTCGAACTGGCCGATCTGGTCGTTGAAGTTCAGTATGCCGAGATCGGTCTGATTGCTGATGCGCAAGGCCGCGCCACCCAGTTCCAGTTCGGCGCGTGCGTCGGGGCCGCTGGATAGCTTGTCGCCATTGGTCAGCGGGCGGTTCACGTCGGCGGCCGCCCATTCGGTACTGCCTGCCGGCATCAGGCCCAGGTCGCCAGAAACATAGGAAAGACGCGCGGCACGTGCGGGCGGGTCGGTGGCATCGGCTTGGGCTTGGCTATCGTCGGCCTGGGCGAAGGCCATGCCCGTGCATAGCAGCAAAACGGCCAGCAAGGCGCGCCACCCGCGCGCCTGTGACACAACACCATTGAGCCCACGCATAGATCACTCCATTTGATGCACGCGAAACGGTCGCGCCCCGCTATCAATCCCTGTATGTGCTGATCATCTTGCGCAGGGATTATGAGCGGCCGCTTAGGGCCACGATGGCCGTTGCCGGCGGTTTAGCCAGGCGGCATCATTGCCGGTCGATCGCAACTTTGCACGGGCATGAAAAAGCGGGACGTGTCCAGGATTCCCAAAGCCGCATCCGCCGGTTACCATCGCCCGGCATTGCGGGTGTAGCTCAATGGTAGAGCTGTAGCTTCCCAAGCTACTGACGAGGGTTCGATTCCCTTCACCCGCTCCATTCTTGCCGTGAGCAAGGCATAACTCACTGTTCCAAGTGAAGTTATAGAGCGGAAAGGTTGCCTCATTCATACCTCGGATAGGTATCGTTTGAGGGACTGTTTTCATGCCCAAGCCGCTACTTTTGCGTCGGCCCAGCGGGCTCTATGTCCGCTACTGGGTGCCCTTGATGCTGCGCGCTGCCGTGGGTTCCAACTACATCGTGCGCTCCCTCGGTGGCCTGCGCGGCGATGCCGCGCGCTTGGAAGCCGCGCGGCTCGGCTATGATCTTGCGCATCGGTTTGCCAGGATGAAAAACCAGATGAAGCATGGAGCGCCTGCCATTTCTTCCGCCACCCTTGGCGAACGTATAGCCGTCTATTTGAAATCGCGCCCTAGTGCGGGTCGTTACCTTCGTCTGTTCCTGGCATGGGTGGGCGACAAGCCGCTGGCGGAGCTTTCCGCCGCCGATGTGAACGCCTTTGCTGAGACGATGCAGCATTGTCCCCGGGATGCCGGACCCCGCAAGAAGTGGTCATCCGGGCGGAGCGCGCCAAGGCAGAGCCGATTGGCTTGGAAACGTGGGAGCGCTACCTGTCCAAGGTGCGCATTTTTGCGGATGGATTGATTGCGCGTGGCGAACTTGCGCAGGACTTCAACGAGGCAGTGGATGCGTGGATTGGGTCCCGTCGACCACATCCTCCGGGTGAGGCGATCTTGGATGCCTCCTATTCCTACGAGCAACGCGCGGATGGTTCGCTGCACATCCATGCAGACACCGAGGAGGATCACCTTCGCGTCATGGAGTTGCATGACCGCATGGGCCGACCGACCGCTTCGGCACCGACGGCCAAAGCTGCCAGAACACTGGGCGAGGCCCGCGATCTGTTCCCGGTGCAATTCAATGAAAAGAACCCGGCACCCCACCTTGCATGAAACCGTGGCAACACTAGGCCTGTTCGTGGACATGGTGGGAACTGGCAAATCCATGTCTGAGGTTGGCGTGGAGGATGTCGATGCCTTGCGTGAAGCGCTGGCGCTGTGGCCGGCCCGCGCACGGGTGCGCCCGGAATAGAAATCGCTGAGCACCCGCGACATCCTAAGGAAGGCCAAGAAAGAAAAGCCGCCCGGCATCAACGTGCGCACCAAGGACAAGCACTTGGACAACGTGCGCAAGTTTTTCACCTGGGCCGTGCAGCGGCATGAAATGACGCACAACCCGTTGTCGGGGGTGCGTTTGCAGACCAAGGCCCCAAAGGCCACGCTGACCCGGCGCGGTTTCACCAAGTCGGAGTTGGCGGCACTCTTTGCGCCGCAGTTGCGCGCATCAACCGCCAGTGACTCGTCCTATTTCTGGTTGCCGGTGCTGGCGTTGCACACGGGGGCGAGGCTCCGCGAACTGGCGCAACTGCGTCTGATTGACGTGCATGAAGTGGATGGCATCTGGGGCGGGGATATCAACTACCAAGCCGGGCCATTGAAAAATCCCCAGAGCCAGCGGTTCGTCCCGGTGGCGTCGGCGGTGCTGGCCTTGGGCTTCCTGGGCTACGTCGCCGACGTTCGCGCCGCTGGTTTTGATCGTGTGTTTCCTGACGGCTCATGGGCAGCGAAAAACGGCCCCGGCGACAAAGTATCCAAATGGTTCAACCGTGGTTACACGCGCGCTGCTGGTCTCACGGATCCCGCTCTGGTCTTTCATTCGTTCCGGCACACCTTTGCCGACGCTGGCGATGGCGTGGGGTTGACTGAGGCACAAATCGGTGCGTTGACCGGGCACCAGTCGGCCACCGTGTTGGGGCAGCACTACATCCGCCGCAAAACTGTGCAGGTGCGCAAGCAACACGTGGACACCATCGTGGCTCAGTTTGCCGTGCCGACGCTGGCGACCTATGCGCCGGGCCAGTTTGCCAATGCGTTTGCCGAGTTGAAGAAGAAACGGGCACGGGCGGATGCGGTGGCTGCTCGTGCAGGACGCCAAAGCAAGAAATCCAAGCGTTGAGGCGCCTGGCGTGGCAATGCCACGCCGCGCATATCGTGGAACGGGCGGCGTAGCCGCCCCGTAAGCGCTCTTGGGCTCAGCTTTTGCTCTGGCTTTTTGGGGTGGGGGCGGGAAATGCGGATGAAAGGCGCAGTCCGGGCTGGGCGCCGCATCCAAGCGCCCTGCGTTTGCCCACCCCATCCGCCGCGCGATTGCGCGCCTTGGCGGGGGCTGCGCCCCTGTGGGGGTGGAACCGCCACCCCCACGCCCTCGTCGCTCCGGCTCCGCGCTGGCGCGCTCCGCCTTCGCGCAACCCCCTTCGCGCTTGCGTGGGCCTTCGGCCCGGCGCGTCGGGCTCCTCGGGTGCGCAGCACCCTTCGGCGAAGGAAGCCCCCGGCGTTCGCCGTGGGTTGCGAGCGGCGCTGCCCCTACCCATTGCAGGGTATTTGGACGTCTAAACGTCTCAATGCTTGAAATCGCAGGCCGCCGATTAAAGCGCCGGTGTTTTGGCTGGCGGTGGTGATGAGCCAGTGCGACGGCCCACCACTAGCACGGTTCACAGCGTCGCCGCTGCTGCCCCCGTCCGTGCGCCCGGTCGTTTGGCTGCCGGGGTTTCTCTGGGTTTGCGGCCTTGGGTTCATTCGCCCGACAGTGGCTAACCGTCAGACCCTGCTTAAAACCCGTCCTATACAGCTCCGGGAGAGGTAGGTAGCCGCGCGCTGCCCAGTGAAGGGCTGACCATCGAGAACCGGGACTGGGGTAGTTGTGCATTCCAGGGACGCCTAGCAATGATCGCGCAGCCCTTGGAGCAGATGCACCTCGGGCCTCCCATTTTCATAGCGGAAAACGCCGAATGCGCAAGCCCCTCAGATGACGTGGTTTTTGCGGAAAAAGTAGTAAGTCCAACCCGTAAAGGTGATGACGGCAAAGGCAGACGTAAGGGGGCGAAGTAACATGCAGCCTCAGGGCTCGATCCGGCGTAGGTCATCCATGATGCACAAGGCTCGCCTTGTAGCCTGCTCCTTCCTCCGCTAAACCCGCCGCGAAAGCGGCTAGGCGCGCAGGACGTGCGCCCAAGGGCCGAAGGCCGCCCGCCGGCCGGGCCGGCATGGACGGGTTGAAGCGCTACCACTCCCCTCGGTCGTGACGCACATAATTAGGCTCACATCAATGACAGAAGGAGTTTCATCTGTGAGCAGCCCAATCCGCCGTGACGAACTGCCTGACGGCCAGTTAAAGCTAAAAATTATTGTGACCTACAAAAATATGGCTCCTCCCGGAGCCTCGGTCCCGGACTTCCATATCCGCCAAAATTTTTTCCCCGCTCCCGGCGAAAACAACTGGTGGATTGAGCCGGAGCCGCCACTCGAAAGCCAATATCTCGAAGTTCTTCAAAAGGCGGTCGCAGTAGTCCAGGAAAAATATAACTTGCCGTCCCATCGATTAGGCTCGACCGCTCGAAGTATCCATTAGTGCAAGCCTTCTAGAAGAAGCATCAACTCTGCCCTCACTTGCCCTTGCCCTTGTTATTGCCGATTAGTCGTCCGGGACCAATGCGCGGACATGGCCCAAGACCCGCCCGGCAAGATCGAACACGTCATGTGCGGAGATTTGATGGGTTTCTGCCAATGTGAAGACATCTTCCATATCGTCGTGTCGCTTGGTGCCCGGATCGGGATAACGCCCTGCCCAGTAAACAAAGTGCGTCAGCATTTTCAAAATGCCGTGGTCCTTGGCCGAAAGATCTGGGATGAAAGCGGCCAGTTCGCTCAGTCGATGGTGGAGGTGTTTGCTCTCCATTTTCATGAATGCATCCACTCCATCGCGGATGATGATCATAGCTTTTAGGCTGACTTCGAGGCTGAAACCCACAAGCATCAGGACGATCGCACAGTATTGGCTATCGCAGACCCCGCGAACAGGAAGCGGCATCTCGCTGAATGCTGGTTGGTGCTTTGCCAACGTGACGGCTGAGACAGAAAGAGCCTGAGCTTGGGTCAGCCAAAGAATGGGGTCTTTCAGATCTTCGGCTTTCGGTGGCTGTGTCGGATCGACGGGAAGTCCAGCCATGTTCTGAGCAATGGCCCAACGCATCCACGCCAATGCGGCGTAGCCTCCGGGGTCTTTGTTGAACCCTTCGCGGTTCGGCGCCAACAGGTCAGTCATCTTTGTTTGCGTCACTTGTAGGTCATCCTTGGCTTTGAAGGCAACGCGCAATCAGCGGTTGGCGTTGTAGTGCCTGAGGAAATTTTGGAGATTTGTGGAGAAGTCTAGTGACGGCTTCGTGGCGTCTTGGCACGTTGCGTCCGCCCGGCTCACATAAAGCAAAGCGTCCTTGCGTCCATTCGTCAGATCTACGGGGGTTGCAACCTGATAACTGGTATCTGACCAAGCGATGATGTGGGCTGCTTGGTTGGTCAATACCGTCGCGCCCTTACAGACGAACGTCTGTGTGAACCCGCTCGGGCCGCATTGCAAAGGATGGCGTGCAATGATGTCTGCCGCACTGGATGAATGGCCAAGGCCATCTAGCGCTTGGGGCTCGGCACCAACGACGATCCCGGATATGCGAACAGTCGAGCACTTCGGCTGGGTTCGCTCAACCAGTGCTTCTCTCCCGGTTTCTTGGGCGGCCTCTTGTCGACCAAGGGCTTTGTTGTATGCCTCACGCCCTGCCGTTCCTGCGTAGGCATGGCAGGTCTTGTCTACGTCTTGCACCTCCTCGATCGTCGCGGCTTGCGCATATCGTGCCGAGCATGACGCTGTTGCATTTGCAGCCTGAACGTCCAGCCTCTCTTCTGCCCCTGACTGGGCAAAGGCTGCAAGGACAGCCGCCGTGAGATCAGGATCGTTTTCTACGGATAATTTGAACTTGAAAAGATCAGAGTTGTATTCCGTTGCGCCGTAACCAACTGTCTTCTGACGCGCAAGGTAAAACGATTGGTCAGGCCACAGGGTATGAGTATCTGTCGCGGCGACGAGCATCTCACGACATTTGCTCGGATGGTTGCTGTCCCCTTCCGCCCAGCGGCCATCATGGCGGACCAAGCAAACACGCACTAGATCATTGCCCGAAGAAGGTCCGTCGAATACTTCCCAGCCTTCCGAAGCGGATCCGGTTCGTGCATAGCCAGCCAAGAGCAGTCCCACCGCAATGACCAGCGTGCGGCATGAGTTTGAAGGTGCGGTGCGGGAGCTGGCAGGTTTCATGTGGTTTCGTAGCCTAATGGAGACGATTTGCACTCATATCCCGCAAGAAGAGTGGTGGTTTGGAAGATCGTGTCTAATGGTAACCGCTGTCGGCTCCGTTCGAATGACCAAGCTGTCCGCTACCGACCCACATTGTCATCCCCGCCGAGGTCGGGCAGGGTGGTGGCTCATCGTCTCGGGCGGAGTTCTGGTCGCGGAGTGCGGTTGATCCGTGCCCGTGACCGTTGCCGTTGTGCTTCTGATCTTGCCCTTCTTCCACGGACACCCGGTTAAGCGATTCAATTCGCTTTCCGAGGCGATCCATGGGAACTCTACTTCTAACTGGCTCGAATCAACGAGGACGCTTCAGCTGGTGCGTTTGACGTTCAACCAAAGGAACTGGGGGTGGTTATGTGTGTCGGGGATTGCCGCAGACTCGAACAATATTGTCGTAGGTGAACTTCGGCATCAACTGGACATATGGGTAAATAAGGCTGCCACTTCAGCCCCCCAGCTTGGCTCGAGCACCAGCAAAGAAAGCGCGCCGGCTTTTATTTTTGCAAGCAGTTCATCCAGTCTTTCTGGCTTTAGAAACGAGTGGGTGTCTGATTGGCTCGATGCCCACTGTAGTTTCTCTGCGACCATGGCGGTATCGATTTCGGAACCACGGAAAAGCAGGAGCCTGGAAACCACATTCTGATTTACAAAATCATTGATTCGAAATATTTCACAGCCATGCAGCGTTAGAGTTTTCTGCTGTCCATCCTCGAGGACAAATGACAGGGCCAAGCTGCGTGGCGCCTCACCAGCCTCAATACCCTTCAAGGCAGCGTCGTGGTAACCGTTGATTTGTTCGTAACTCATGCGTTGTCTGTCGGCGATTATGGAGACGAGCTAGGTGGCGGCGTGCTCGGTGGAGGGGGATTTGGCGGAGCTATATGAGGCTCGGTTTGCGGATTAGGAGCTCGTCCCGGGCCGCGGACTGGATTGCCATTTGGGTCACGCCCCCACTCATGGACATGTGGGGTGCCTTGTCCGTGGTCATGATCGTAATCAATGTCCTTGCTCGGCTTACCATCGGGCCCGTATTCCCGTTCCTGGCCGCTTCCCGGGTTTTTATAAGTTGAACCCGGCTCGCCGTCATTGGGGGTTTTGCTGGGCCGTTGCGAGTCTTTAGGAGCGTCGGTCGTGGGGGCGGGCGCCGTCCCTGGAGCTGGTGTAGGCAAGGGGACATCGGAGTTGTTGTTCTGCGTGGTGGTCGTGGTCGTGTTATGGACGGCCCGAACGGTGAAGAATGCGATAGTGGCCGCGCCGGCTGCCATGACCGCCCGGCTGCATGCGGGGGCGGCTGCGCAGGCAATGGCCGCTTCCCCGATGCAACCGTCTTCCAAGCATTTTCCGTTCGGGTCAATGTGATTGACCGGATTGTTGTTGACGTAAGCGTATCGGTTGAAGTTGAAGGTATTTCCTGCCGCCGGGCCAATGGGGTCCGCGCTGAGGAAGTGACCGGTGGCGGCGTCGTAATAACGCGCCTGCATGTAGACCAGATTGGTCTCGGGGTCTGCCACATGGCCGGTATACCCGGGTCCCGCTGTGGGCGTGCCTAGAGCAATGGTGCCGTAGGGGGTGTAGTCGTAGGTCGCGGTGATGTTGCCGTGGGCATCGGCCTCCGCAAGCGGAGTGCCCTGCGGGTCGGTGTAGACATAGGTGACGGTGCCTTGCTGTTGGGCATGCAAAACCCCGCAGGTTAGCAAGAAAAGCAACATCCCTATCCACTGCCGCACGCGCCTATGCCTTCCAAGAATGGCCATTTCGTTCCCCTGATTTTCCCTGCGCACGAGGTTACCCGGAATGCACCCGCTTGTAACCTCGCCGACGCAGGATGGTATTCGCCACGAGCCCAATGTTACCCTTGCAGGGTATCGTTTCAGGTATCGATGTTTGCGGGTTCTTGCCGAGAAAAATGAGCATTGGCAAGGGCTATGCGGGAGATGGAGTTCTACTCCCTTCATCCGCTCCAACCCTCCCTCTCCGGTCCCCACCGAGATTTTCCAACCTAACAGCGTGAGCTGACATGGCGGACATAATCACCCTCGGTTGGCGGGAACGCTTGGCATTGCCGCAGTTCGGCATCACCTCTCTCAAGGTCAAGCTCGATACCGGCGCGCGCAGCAGTTCACTGCACGTGGACGAGTTGGAAACCTTCAGCCGTGATGCACAGACCTGGCTGCGCTTCATGGTGGGCCTCGGTCGCCGCTCGGCGCGCCAGGTGCAGTGCGAAGCACCGGCGTGCGACCGGCGGGTGGTGGTCGACACCGGCGGCGGGCGCAGCGAGCGCTGGTTTATCCGTACCGAAGTGATGCTGGCCGGCGAGCGTTTCGAAGTTGACATAAACCTGACGGATCGCCGGCACATGCTGTTTCCTATGCTATTGGGGCGCACCGCCTTGATCGGGCGCTTCAAGGTCGACCCCGCCCTTTCCTATACCCTGCCCAAACCCGCGCATACACATACCAGCCATGAAAATCGCCATCCTCTCACGTAATGCGCGGCTGTATTCGACCCAGCGCCTGGTCGAAGTGGCGCGCGAGCGTGGCCATGTCGTGCGCGTGCTCGATCCACTGCGCTGCTACGTGCGCATTGCGCCGGGTGAAGTGGAGATCCGTTACAAGGGCAAAGCCCTGCACGATATCGATGCGGCGATTCCGCGCATCGGCACATCGAGCACGTTCTATGGCACGGCGGTATTGCGCCAGCTCGAAATGATGGGCGTGTATACCCCCAATTCCTCCGATGCCGTGCTGCGTGCGCGCGACAAATTGCGTTGCCTGCAGATTCTTGCCGCCAAAGGCCTGGACATGCCGGTGACGGTCTTTGGTGACAACCCGGACGACACCACCGACGTGCTCGACATGCTGGGCGACCCCCCGCATGTGATCAAGCTCAACGAAGGCAGCCAGGGTACCGGCGTGGTGCTGGCGGAAAAACGCAGCGCTTCGCAAAGCGTGGTGGAGGCATTCCGCGGCCTGTATGCCAACTTCCTGGTGCAGGAGTTCATCGCCGAGGCCAAGGGCAGCGACCTGCGCTGCTTCGTGGTCGGCGGGCAGGTGGTGGCGGCCATGCAACGCGATGCGGTGGCCGGGGAATTCCGCGCCAACCTGCACCGTGGCGGTACCGCCGTGGCCGCCAAGTTGACTCCGGCGGAGAGGCGTATTGCAGTGGATGCCGCCGAAGCGCTGGGGCTGGGTATTGCCGGAGTTGATCTCTTGCGCTCCAAGCGCGGTCCGTTGGTGCTGGAGGTCAACGCATCGCCGGGCCTGGAGGGCATTGAGGCGGCATCGGCTGTCAACGTGGCCGATCACATCATCCGGCACCTGGAACGGCACGTCGCCAAGGCATCCAAGCGTGCGTAGCCTGGGATGAAATCCCAGCATGCTTGCTCCTGTGGCCTTCACGGATACAGCACGGCCGTGAATGTGCAGGCGCATTAACCAAGCAGTGAGCATGGGTTAACTGCCACGTAACCGCCTCGCCCCTATAAAGGCACCACTGTTTGTTTGCCCGCTACTTCAATCGCAAGTGCGACAGCAGACGACGGTATCGGGGCAGTAGCTTCAGCCCGGGTGCAGCGGCGAACGGTCGCGGTATCCGGGCTTTTTCTTTGCCTGGACCTCCTTCGACTATCGGCATTCAGCATGGCGCTTAACATTTGCGCCGCACTCTCGTTAAGCTTGGCGATGTCCCGACCGGTGCGCCGGTTGCGTAGCGGAGAAACGCATGCGCGTTCTAGTGATTGAAGATAACAGCGATATCGCCACCAACATTGGCGATTATCTGGAAGATCGCGGTCATGTGGTGGATTTCGCCGGAGATGGCGTGACCGGCCTGCATCTGGCCGTCGTCCACGACTTCGACGTCATCGTGCTCGACCTGACCTTGCCCGGCATGGATGGCCTGGATGTAGCGCGCAAGCTGCGTCATGAAGCGCACAAGCAGACGCCGGTACTGATGTTGACCGCCCGCGACGCGCTGGAGCAGAAGCTCACCGGCTTCGAGTCGGGCGCGGACGACTACATGACCAAGCCCTTCGCCCTGCAGGAACTGGCCGCGCGCCTGGAGGTGCTGGCGCGCCGCGGCAAGGGCCCGCAGAGCCGGGTGCTGAAGGTGGCTGACCTGACCTACAACCTGGACACCCTCACGGTGACCCGCGACGGCAAGTCCATCCAGCTCAACCCGATCGGCTTGAAGCTGTTGCAGGCGCTGATGGAGGCCAGTCCTTCGGTGGTCACGCGCCAGGACCTGGAGCAGAAGGTGTGGGGCGAGGAACTGCCCGACAGCGACAGCCTGCGTGTGCATATCCATGGCCTGCGCGCCGCGATCGACAAGCCGTTCGAAAAGGCGTTGATCCATACCCGACACGGCATCGGTTACCGCATGGTCGATCCGGATGCAGTCCAGGCGTAAGCTGCGTTTCCGCCTGTTGATCTCGTTCGCGCTGTTTGGTTTCGGCCTCAGCGCGCTGTTTGCCGTGGCTTCGTTGTATGTGCGGGCAAAAGTTGAGGATCAATTAGTCGCAGCTGCGCTCCAGGCCGACGTCGATCAGGCGGTCAATAAGACTATCGAGAATCCTAGCCAACCTGTTGTATCCGAACTGGTCAAGGCCTGGATCAAGAGTGATCGCACGCTCTATAAGATGCCGCTTGCTTGGCAGAATCTAAGTACGGGCGTCCATGATATGTATGAGTCCGATGACAGTGGACGTATTCGGCATTACAAGCTTGCAGTGCGGCGAAAAGACGGGGTTATCGGATTCATTCGCTATGACATTAGTCGCGAAGATATTGGCAAGCGCCAACTCATCACATCGTTGGTGGCCTCGGTCATCTTATTCAGTCTGCTGTCGCTGGCGATCGGTATGTGGCTCTCGCGCAAAGTACTCAAGCCAGTTACCGAACTCGCAAGGCGCCTGCGTGATTTCCGCAAGGCAGGCCGGGCCGAACCGCTGGCGCCGCATTTTGCCGATGACGAAGTGGGCGAGCTTGCCCAAGCGCTCGACGAGTACTCCACGCGTCTTACCGCAATGGTCGAACGCGATCGCGAATTCAATTCCGACGTCAGCCATGAATTGCGTACGCCGCTGGCCGTGATCTCCAGCACTACCGAACTGCTGCAAGGTTCGCCCGACCTTACCGACAAACTGCGCGAACGCTTGAAGCGCATCGAACGCGCTTCGCGCCAGGCGACCGAGCTGATTGAAGCACTCTTGCTGCTATCGCGTGCCGAACGGCGCGGTCCGACGCGCGGTGAAATCACCGATATCGCGAAAGTGGCGGCGGACGTTATCGAGAGCCAGCGACCGCAGATTCGCGATAAGCCCATCGAGGTCGAATTGCTGCAACACGATTCGGTCACCGTCAACGCACCCGCGTCGGTTTTGTCGGTGGCGCTTACCAACCTTATCGGCAACGCCATCAAATACACGCTGGAAGGCCGCGTTACCGTGCAGGTAGAAAAAGGCCGCATCGATATCATCGATACCGGCCCCGGCATCAAGCCCGAAGATGCCGAACGTCTGTTCCAGCGCGGCGTGCGCGGCGAAGGCGCTGGCGGCAGCGGCGCCGGCCTGGGCTTGGCGATCGTTCGACGCCTGTGCGACCTCTACGGCTGGGATGTCTCGATGAGGCCGCGCACCGATGCCAATGGCGCGATTGCGAGCATCGTCTTCGAGCGATGAATGACGGGTCCGGCTCCCTCCCCTGCAAGCAGGGGAGGGAGCAAAGCTCAACACTCGATTACGTTGACCGCCAAGCCACCGCGCGACGTTTCCTTGTACTTGTCCTTCATATCCAAGCCCGTATCGCGCATGGTCTTGATCACCTTGTCCAGCGATACGCGATGCTTGCCGTCGCTCTTCAAAGCCATGCGACTGGCGTTGATGGCTTTGACGGCACCCATCGCGTTGCGTTCGATGCAGGGGATCTGCACCAGGCCGCCGATCGGGTCGCAGGTGAGGCCGAGGTTGTGTTCCATGCCGATTTCGGCGGCGTTTTCGATCTGGTGAATGCTGCCGCCCAGGGCTGCCGTAAGACCGCCGGCGGCCATGGAACATGCGACACCTACTTCACCCTGGCAACCGACTTCGGCACCGGAGATGGATGCGTTCTCTTTGTAGAGAATGCCGATTGCCGCGGCGGTGAGCAGAAAATCCACCACGCCATGCTCGTCGGATTTCGGGCAGAAGCGGTGGTAGTAATGCAGCACGGCGGGGACGATGCCTGCGGCCCCATTGGTCGGTGCCGTCACCACGCGTCCGCCGGCGGCGTTTTCCTCGTTCACCGCCAGTGCGTAGAGGTTCACCCAGTCGAGGATGGTGAGTGGATCCTTGAGCGACGCCTCGGGCTGGTTGCGCAGCTCCGTCGCCATCGCCGGTGCGCGGCGTGCCACCTTGAGGCCGCCGGGCAGCGTGCCTGGCGAGCGCAGGCCGCGCTCGACGCAACCTTGCATGGCTTTCCAGATGATCAGCAGGCCAGCGCGTATGTCCGCTTCGCTGCGCCAGACTTTTTCGTTTTCCATCATCAACTGCGGAATGGTCAGGCCATGCTGCTCGCACAAGGCCAGCAGTTGGTCGCCGGTGTGGAACGGGTAGGGCTGCTCGGTGGTGTCAGCGACGATGCGGTCTTCTGCTGCTTCATCGTGGTTGACCACGAAGCCGCCGCCCACCGAGTAATAATCGCGCGTGGCCAATTCATTGCCATCAGCGTCATAGGCGGTGAAGCGCATGCCGTTGGTGTGGAACGGCAGTTTCTGGCGCTTGTTGAACACCAGGTCGCGCTTTTCGTCGAAATCGATCTCCTGCTTGCCCAGCACACGAATGCGATGGTTGGTTCGCACGCGCTTGAGGATTTCCGGAATCATGTCGGGATCGACCGTATCCGGATGCTCGCCTTCAAAGCCGAGAATCACGGCCTTGTCGGTGCCGTGCCCGCGGCCGGTCATGGCCAGCGAGCCGTACAGCTCCGCACGCACGCGGACGACGCGATCGAGCACGCCTTTTTCTTCCAGCCAGCGTTCCGAGAAACGCGCCGCCGCGCGCATGGGACCGACCGTGTGAGAGGAAGACGGGCCAATGCCGATCTTGAAGATGTCGAAAGCGCTGACGGCCATGGGGGACGCTGTGGAGAGGGGATGAACCGGCTATTCTACGCGGGCGTTTCCACCGGGGCATTCTGCAAGCGCACGTATGGTCGATTTCGTGCTCTATCAACGCGATTACTGCCATTTGTGCGACCTCGCACTGGCCGTCTTGGCCGAGGCGCGCGTGCCGGATTTCGACAGCGTGTGGGTGGACGACAGCGAAGATCTGGAAAGCCGCTACGGTACGCGTGTGCCGGTGTTGCGCGACCTGCGCGATGGGCGCGAGTTGGATTGGCCGTTCGATGCGGCGGCACTGACAAATTGGATGGCCGCCACCCAAGACCCGCACGGTCGTCATTCCCCCTTTCGCGGCAATGACGACCGTAGGGAATAACGCCGGGCTCGTTACTTGGCGCTCAGCACCAGATGCGCCATCACCTTCACGTCCGGCCCGATCACCGACGTATCCGCGTACTGTCCGCCGCCCACGCCGAAGTCCAGCCGCTTCACCGTGCCGGTGACATCCAGCGTGGCGCCGTTGCCTTTTTGCGGTTTGAATGCCACGTTCAAGCTCACCGGCTTGGTGACTCCGCGCAGCGTCAACATGCCATCGGCAATGACCTGGCTGCCTTGCTGGTGAAATGCCGTGGTGACGAAGTGCGCTTGCGGATATTTCGCGACGTTGAAGAAATCCGCTCCGGGCAGCGCACCGTCACGGTCCTTGTCGCCGGTCTTGACGGTAGCAAGGTCGACCGTCACATCGAATTTCGACGAGGCCAGCTTCGTCGCGTCATAGCTGATGGCGGCCGTCCATTTGGTGAAATGGCCATCGAAGTTGCTGCCCTGGAAATTGCTGGTGAAACCCAGCGTGCTGCCGGGTTGCACGTTGTAGTCGGCAGCATTGGCGATGCATGGCATGGCCAGGGCGAGCAGCACGGCAATGGAAGAAGTGCGGATGTTCATGTGAGTCCTCCTGAAGTGGTCTTGCCTTGGCGCACGCGTGCGAACGGCAGCATGCGCCGCAATACGTTGTCCTGTTCGAAGAAATGATGTTTCAATGCCGCGCCGACGTGTCCCACCAGCACCAGCAGCAGCAGGTAAAACAGCCATTCGTGCACTTCGCCGGCGAGCTGCGAAAGATCGTCGTTCTTCGCCGCCAGCGCCGGCAGGTTGAACAGCTTGAACCATTGCAGCGGATAACCGTGCAATGAATTGAACAGCCACCCGCTCAACGGCATGGCCAGAATGAATCCGTACAGCACGGCGTGCGTGGCATGCGCCATGACGCGCTGCCAACGCGGCATGGGTTCGTCCGGCGGCGCGCCGTCATACAAGCGCCACGCCAGGCGCAGCGCGAACAGCGCCAGCACCGTCAGGCCGATCGATTTGTGCAGCGCGTAGATGTTGATCTTGTTTATCGACGGCGCCATGCCGGTCATCAGCAAGCCCCATATGCCGTTGCCGAGGATGCCCAGGGCGACGATCCAATGGAAAAGCTTGGCCACCGAACCCCACTGATGACCATTGCTGCGCAAACTCATGGATGCACCTTGTTGTTGCTGGAACTGTCGCGTATGCCTTCCAGTTCCAGCCAGACCGCGACGCCGCGGCCGATGGCACGGGGAAAGCCGTTGATGCCGAACGTCGTGCGATCGAGCGCGGCGGTGGCGGAAAAACCAGCCACGGTGTGCAAGCCGTAGATCGTCTTGCCGATGCGGTTGACGCGAAACGGGAGGTCGACCGGCTGGCTCACGCCGTGCAGGGTGAGCGTGCCGTGCAGCACGCCGTGCGTATCGTCCTTGCGTTCCACCGCGGTGCTGACGAAGTGCGCGCTCGGGTACGTCTTGCAATCGAGCAGCGAGGCTTTGCACACCGCTTCGTTCCAGGCTGCATCGCCCATGTCTACATCGCGCATGTCGATATCCAGCTCGGTACTGGATTTGGACCAGTCATCAGGGTCAAAGCGCAGCGTGCCCTGGGCGATATGCAGTCGCCCGAGCGGGCGCGAGAACCCATCGTGGTCGATGCTGAAGATGATCTGGCTGTGCACTGTGTCGTAGCGGTAGCTATCGGGGGCCGCGTGGGCGGGCTGCACCGACATGCAGCCGAAACATGACGCGAGCAGCAGCAGGGCGAGCCGTAGGCGGTTCATTCCGGAAGTCTGGCGGAAACGTTATGGCTCCGCCAGCGCAGAGACAGAAACGGATTGTTGCGTTGCCATGAACAGCAGGTGCGGCAGTCAGACGGATTTGGCATGATTTCCCCTTGCGAGGCGCATGGGTAGGGTGACTGCTTCGCCGACGTGCCTGAGGGTCGATAAGTGTCGGTTGTCATGTTGGGGCTGGCTTTACTGCTGGGTGCGTCGGCGTCCGGCAGTGCGGCAGCGGCATCTGCGACGAGTGCGCCGGCTCAGCCGACGGCCATCCACACGTCCGACGTCGCCCCGCTGCCCACGCCACAGTTCCGCCGCTACGGCACGCAGGATGGGCTGCCGAGCAGCGTCGTCTACACCGTGGTGCAGGATCACGACGGCGCCATGTGGTTCGGCACCAAGGGCGGCCTTGCCCGCTTCGACGGCGTGCGCTTCCAGGTGTTCCGGCACATCGAGAACGATCCGGACTCGCTTTACAACAACGAGATCTCGACCCTGCTGGTCGACCAGCAAGGCAGGCTCTGGGCTGGCAGCCTGGACGCCAGCCTGAACCGGTATGACGCCGCCACGGGCAAGTTCACGCACTGGGGGCACGATCCGGGCAATCCGCAAAGCCTGACCAGCGACCAGGTGTGGTCGATCGCGCAAACGCCGGACGGCGCGATCTGGGTGGGCACGGCCGACGGCCTGGACCGCATGCTGCCCGATGGCCAGGGTTTCGAACACATCACCAATCCCTTGCTTGGTCTGTATCCCAGCGATTTCGGGACGGTAGCGACGTTGTACGTCGACCCCAAGGGGCGACTATGGGTGGGATCCGATCGCGGTGTATTTCGCCGCGAAGCCGATGGTGGCTTCGTGCGCATCAAGCCTGCCGATCCCAGCCAGTCGATGGATGCCTGGCGCATCAATGGCAGCGGCAACGAAGTACGGATCGCCACCGGGCGAGGGCTGCTGATAGTCGGCCCGGACGACGTGGCGCACCTGTTCGGCGAATCGACGATTCCGCACCGGACCAACGTGATGACCAGCACGCGCGACAAGGCCGGTCATCTGTGGATCGGCACGCAGCGCGGCATGTATCTGCAGATGCGCCCGGATGCGCCGATCATTCCATTGGTCGACCAGCCGTTGCTGCATGGCGACCTGCCGGGCACCTGGATCTGGCAAACGCGGGTCGATCGTGAAGGCGGCCTGTGGGCGACGACCTTCGAGGGCGGTGTTGCCTATCTCGCGCCGGACTGGAACCGCTTCAGCCGCTTCACGCACATTCCCGACGATCCCGACAGCCTGCGCGATTCGATGGCCACCAGCATGGCGCGCGGTCGCGATGGCCGGCACGTATGGGTGGGCGAACGCGATGGCCGCGTGGATCGGCTGGACCCTGTCACCGGCAAGGTCGAGCACATTCTCGACGGTCTCGGCGGGGACGTGGTCGGCATGACCGAAGACTTTCGCCAGCGCTTGTGGATCGTTTCGCAGGGCGCGCTGTATCGCTACGACTACGTACACGACCGGCTCGACCAGGTCGATCCCCAAGGCGCGATGCTTGATCATCCGCTCGAGGTAGAGCCGGGCCTGGACGGCAGGATGTACGCCCGCACGTTCGGCCACGGCATTTTCCGCATCGACCCGGAGACGCTGGCGGTGTCTGCGGTGGAGATGGACAAGCCGAACGAGAAGGTGATGTGGGGCAGCCAGATGACGCTCTACAAGGGCACGTTCTGGTACGCCAGCGACGGCGGTTTGATGTGGTTCGATCATGCGCGCGACCGTTTCGTGATGGTGCCGGGCATACCGGTCGGCAAGGCCGTCGACGCGTTCGATTTCGATCGCACCGGTCTATGGGTGGCCACCGAGGATGGCCTGTCGCATTACCACCTTGCCGGACAGCGCATGGTGCTGGACAAGAGCGTGGATGCCGAGCACGGCTGGCCGTCATTGCGTGCCGTGGACATGGATGTCGACTGCCTGGGACGGGAGTGGATTTTCAGCATCGAAGGACTGTGGCGCTACGATCCCGCACGAGGCACCTTCTACCACGTGGGTTTGCAGAACGGCCTGGCGAACGGCGAATTCGATCGCGGCTACGCACTGCTACCCAACGGCTATCTCTATGCCGCGACGAACGGCGGTGTAGTCGGGTTCGATCCTGACAAAGTGGACCCGCCGCTGGTGCCGCCGGCCTTGTCGGTGACCGAGATTACCGTGGAGCACGAGGGCGCGATCCGTCATTTGCCGTTGAACGCGCAACCGATTCGTGTGAGTTGGCGCGACAGCCAATTGCATATACAGGCCACGTTGTTCTCCTACATCAACCCGTCGGCCAATCAGTACCGCTTCCGTCTCAATGGTTTCGACAGCGATTGGGTGGATCGCGGCAATCATGGCGAGCGTGAATTCACCGGCCTTGGCAGCGGCGATTACACCCTCGACATCATGGCGCGCAGTTCAGAAGGCGAATGGGTGCAGCTGTCCGCTCCCTTGCACATCATCGTGCAGGCGCCGCCGTGGCTGCGCTGGTGGGCGTGGCTGCTTTACGTGTGTGTGACGGCAGGCTTGGGGTTGCTGGTGATGTTCGCCTGGCGCCGCCGCTTGGCGCATCGTCGACGCATTCTGTTTGCCGAGCAACGGCACCAGATTGCCGAACAGGCGAGTGCGGCGAAGAGCCGTTTTCTCGCTACGCTCAGCCATGAAATCCGCACGCCGATGACGGGCATGATGGGCATGGCCGAGCTGTTGTTGGCGACACCCCTGAACAATACGCAGCGCGAATACGCCGAATCCATGCAGCGCGCGAGCAACCTGCTGCTCAAGCTGCTGAACGATGCGCTGGACCTGGCGCGCATCGAAGCCGGCAAGCTGGTGCTGGATCCAACGCCATTCGAGCTGCGCCCCGTCTTGCAGGATGTGGTGCACCTGCAAAAAGGCGCTGCACAGGCCAAGCGCCTGACGCTTGAGCTGCACGTCGATGAAAACGTGCCCGCGTTACTGATCGGCGATGCGCTGCGCATTCGCCAGGTGCTGTTCAACCTGGTCAACAACGCGGTGAAATTCACCGAGCGCGGCGGCGTTCGCATCGATGTCCGTTGGTCGGACGGTTCTTTGTCATTGGACGTGAGCGATACCGGCCCCGGCATTTCCCAAACCAGCCGTGTGCGCCTGTTCAGCCGCTTCGAACAGGACGAAGGCCCGCAGCGCAGCATCGGCAGCGGCCTGGGCCTGGCCATCTGCAACGAACTGGTCGGGCTGATGGGCGGCCGCATGACGCTGGACTCCACGCTCGGCGAAGGCAGTACCTTCCACGTACATCTGCCCTTGGACGTCGCGCCGGCAACCGCGCACGACGAATCGGAGCGCAGTCATCAGCGCGTGTTGAATGTCCTGCTGGTGGAAGGCGATGCCACTATCGCCGACACCATTCGCGCCATGCTCGAACATCAAGGGCATCGCGTGCGGCATGCCAATCATGGTTTGAATGCCTTGGCGGAATTGGCGGTGGAAGCCTGCGATGTGATGCTGCTGGAACTGGATTTGCCCGGCATCGACGGTTTTCAGGTGGCGCAGTTGATTCGCCGCGGCGATGTCGGCGGTGAGCAGGTGCCGATCGTTGCGCTGCTGGTACGCGGCGACAAGGAAGAAATGACGCGCGGGCGACAGGTGGGCATCGATGCGTTCCTGCACAAGCCGTTGAACGGCACCCTGCTGGCGTCGGCGTTGCAGGAGGCAATGATGGCGCGGGCGGCGGCGTCGAAAGATATAAAAATGGCTTAGGCTGGTCTGATCTATTCCACGTACCCGTCGCCACGCGGTATGCGTGCCTCGGTTTGCATCGTCAGCGAAGGCATACCGATGTATGCCGAGACGGCCGGATTACATGTCGTGTTTATTCACCTCGAAACCCAGCCGCTGGTATTCGCGCCAGCGTAGACGCGAGCCTTCGCGTTCTTCCGGGTTTGCCGCCACCACTTCGAGCACGCGTTCGCCATAGCTCTGCGGGCATTGCTCGCGCAGGTTGATGATCAATGGGCGCGCCGATGTGTCGACACCGGGCGGAGCGATCAGTACGGCGGTGTTGCCGTCGTCATCATCGCCGGCGAGTTGATGCGGGATGTAGGTGTCGTCGTCGAACGACCACAGCAATTCGTCCAGGGCTTCTGCCTGTTCGAAGTCACGCGTGAGGATGAGCGTTGGCTGTTGCGCGGCGAAGGCTTTGCGTGCCAGTTCGCATACAAGCAATAGCGGCTGCTCGCTGAAGCGCGGCTTGGCGATGAGGTAGAAGTCGGCGCGGGGCATCGTCGTCAGTGGCGAAGGGGAGGGAACAGAAGCCCTTGCGCTGCTGTTCCCGGATTTTGGTCAGCCGGCGCGGTCGATCAGCCACTGTGCCAGCAGCGACACCGGGCGACCGGTGGCCAGGCCCTTGCGGCCTTCGTCCCACGCGGTGCCGGCGATATCCAGATGCGCCCAGCGCTGGCCTTCGGTGAAGCGCGACAGGAAGCAGCCGGCAGTAATGGCACCTGCGTTCTTGCCGCCGATGTTGGCCACGTCGGCGAAGCCGGAATCGAGTTGCGCCTGGTAGTCGTCCCACAGCGGCAGGCGCCATGCGCGATCGAGCGACAGCTCGCCTGCACGCAGCAGTTCTTCGGCCAGGTCGTCGTGCTTGCTCATCAGGCCGCTGGCGTGCTTGCCCAGTGCGATCACGCACGCGCCGGTCAGCGTGGCGGCGTCGATCAGCACCTTGGGCTGGAACGTCTGCGCGGCATAGGTGAGCGCGTCGCAAAGGATCAGGCGGCCTTCGGCATCGGTGTTGAGCACTTCGATGGTGAGGCCGGAGAGGCTGGTGAGCACGTCGCTGGGGCGATAGCTGTCGCCGTCGGGCATGTTCTCCACTGCCGGCACGACACAGACGAGGTTGATCTTCAGGCCCAGCTTCACGGCCGAGACGAACGCGCCGAGCACGCCGGCGGCGCCGCCCATGTCGAACTTCATTTCTTCCATGCCCGGGCCGGGCTTCAGGCTGATGCCGCCGGTGTCGAAGGTGATGCCCTTGCCGACCAGTGCATAGGGTTTTTCGTCCGCCGCGCCGCCCTTGTATTCGAGTATCACCAGCTTCGGTTTGTTGGCGGAGCCGCGGCCGACGGCCAGCAACGAGCCGAAGCCGAGGCGTTGCATGTCTTCGTGATCGAGTATCTTGCAGCCGACCTCGTTGGCCGCATGCGCCTCGGCGAATTTCGTCGCTTGTTCGGCGATGTAGGCCGGGTTGCAGATGTTGGGCGGCAGGTTGGCAAGCTCGCGTGCAAAGCGCACGCCTTCGGCCATGGCGATGGCTTGATCGAGGCCCGTTTGTGCGTGCGCGTCGGCGACGAAGCCGAGGCTGCGCAATTCCGGCTGGCCGGTTTTCTCGCGCGGCTTGAAGGTGGCGGTGTAGCGGTAGGCGGCGTAATCGGCGGCCAGCGCGGCGGTGCGAACGCGCCATGCGGCGTCGTGGCCCGGCACGTCGGCTTCGGCGAGGAAGGACACGGCACCGTCGATCGGCAGGCGCGTAAGCGCACGGGCCGCTTCCAGGTTCACCTTCTGGAAACGCGCGGCGTCGAAGCCTTTCTGTCCGCCCAGGCCGATGACCAGTACGCGCTTGGCCTGCACGCCTGGCGGTGCGAACAGCAGGATGCTGCTGCCAGCCTTGCCGTTGATGTCGCCGCTTTCCACCTGGCGCTTGATCGCGCCGTCGGCTGCACTGTCAACGCGCGCCGCGGCGCTGGTCAGCAATCCGTTTTCATAGACGCCGACCACCACGCACGGGGTCTCGACGGTTTCGGGAGCGGCGGAGACTAGGCTGAATTGAAGCGTCATCGTCATTTCCTGCGGGAAGACCGGCACGCACCGAACCGGCTAGACTACGGGTTTGCCTGCCAGGACCGGCCAGGCACGGAACTCATAATTCTATCGCATGCTGAGCATCCTAGACCGGTATTTCCTGCGCGAGCTGGGCACGACCATCGGCGCGACCGTCATCGTGCTGCTGGTGATCATGGCCGGCACCACGTTCGCGCACGTGCTTGAGCAAGTGGCCAAGGGCAGCTTTCCGGCCAGCGTGATGTTCCAGGTGCTGGGGTTGAACATGATCGACACCCTGTCCAGCATGCTGCCGCTGGCGGGCTTCCTGGGTGTGCTGCAAAGCTTCGGGCGCATGTACCGCGAAAGCGAGATGCACGTGCTTGCCTCCTCGGGCATGGGCATGGGCGGCTTGCTGCGGCCGATGGCGATCGTGGCGGTGGTCATGCTCGTGCTGGTCAGCGCGGTGTCGATGTGGCTGGGGCCGTGGTCGGCGCGCACCTCCGACAGCCTGGTCGCGGCGGCGAACCGTTCCATCATCGCCGCAGGCCTCGACGCCGGCCGCTTTACCGAACTGCCGGGCAAGGGCGGCATCATCCTGGTCGATACGCTGAGCCGCGATGGCCAGAAGCTCGGTCGCACCTTCATCGCCGCCGAGCGCACCAACAAGGACGGCAGCCGGGTGATGAAAATGGCCACCGGCCAGCACGGCAACCTCTATTCCAACAGCGACAGCAGCAACCGCTATCTGGCGTTGAATGACGGCTGGCAATACGAAATTCCGCTGGGCGCGGACAACTGGCGCCGCATGCAATACGAGCGCAACGACAACGCACTCTCGTCCATTCAATCGGATGACGAAGCCGATCCCATCCACAACCTCGGCATGATCGACCTGATGCACAACACCACGCCCGATGCGCGCGCCGAATTCGCGTGGCGTACGGTGGTGCCGCTGATGACGCTGGCGTTGCTAATGCTGGCGATGCCGCTGTCGAAACAGACGCCGCGCGAACCGCGCTACGGGCGCATGCTGATCGCCGTGCTTGGCTTCTTTCTTTACTACAACCTGCTTGCCTTGTGCCGCGGTCAGCTCGCCAAGGGGCACTGGCACCACGCCACGCCGATGTGGCTGCTCAGCCTTGGATTGTTTGCGCTTGCCGCCTGGAATTTTCGCCATCAATACACCGCGCGCGCGCCGCGCAAGGCGAGGGGCTGATGAGTAGCCTGCATTTCTCACCTCCACCCTACTGCGGCCGCCGATCCACTCGCGCTGAGGCGTGCTGCTCCCTTTCGGTGAGCTTGACGTACTGCCGAGTACGCCTGCACTCACCGAAAGGAATCATCGCGCCTCAGCACGATGGCTCGGCGCCATCGCTATGGAGGGAGGCAAGAAATGCAGGCTAGCTTGCGCGTCAAGCGCGTCGATTGGCTGATCGGCATCACCGTGTTCGGTTCTCTGCTGATGGTGTGGCTGATCCTGGTGGGCCTGGACGCGATGATCCAGTTCGTGCGCCAGCTCGGGTTCATCGGCCGCAACGGTTACACGCTCAGCAATGCCATTTTCTACATCGTGGTGACGATTCCGCGCCGCATGTACGAGATGTTCGGCTTTGCGGCGCTGATCGGTGGCCTGATGGGGCTCGGCGGCCTGGCTTCCACCGGCGAACTGACGGCTTTGCGTGCTGCAGGCATGTCGCGCTTGCGTATTGCGGTGTCGGCGGTCGGCGTGGTGGCGGTGCTGGTGGCGGGCGTGGTCGTCATGGGTGAAACCGTCGGCCCATGGGGCGACCAGCAGGCGCAGGCCCTGCAGTTGCGACTGCGTTCCGGTGGCAACCTCGGGCTTACCAGCAGCGGCCTGTGGGCGCGCGACGGCGACCGCATCATCAACGCGAAGAGCAGCGGCTTGCGTAATGCAGGCGATCACGCTTACGTGCAGCTCAGCGATGTACGTGTGTTCACGCTGACGCCCGATGGGCGGCAACTGAGCCGCTTCGATGAGGCCAGCACGGCCGAGCAGGTCGGCAAGCAATGGGTGCTCGACCATGTGCGCACCACCACGGTGGACGACAAAGGCGTGCACAGCAGTACCTCCGCCAGCGAACACTGGGATTCGCGCCTCGATCCGGAAGTGCTGCAGCAATCGCTGGTGCAACCGCAATACCTGGCGATGCGCGAGTTGCAGCACATCATCACCTACAAGCGCAAGAACGGCGAAAACACCAGGCCTTACGAAACGCCGTTCTGGGGCCGCGTGATGTACCCGATCAACGTCCTGGTGCTGGTGTTGTGCACCATGCCGTTCGCATTCGGCGCGCTGCGCTCGGGCGGCCTGGGCAAGCGCATTTTCATGGGCATGATCATCGCCATCAGCTGGTACTTCGTGCAGAAGGCCATTGTAAGTTTCGGCACCGTGTATGGCGTTCCGCCGCTCGCGGCGAATATCTTGCCAGCGGCCTTGATGGTGTTCATCGCCTGGTTCTATTTCCGCAAAAATGCGTAGCGGCACACCGCTACGCTTCGTGCTGGATACCAACGTTTGCCTTGACCTATTCGTGTTCGGCGATCCGCAGTGCGCATCGCTGTTTACGGCCGTGCATGCGGGTGAGGTCGAACTGGTTACGCGCGACGATTGCCGTGACGAATGGCTGGCGGTGCTGGCTTATCCGCAGTTGAAGCTCGGTGAGGAGCGCCGCATGCAGGTCGCCGAAATGTTCGATGCGCATGTACGGCTTTTGACATTGTCTGTAGGCAGTGTGGGCTTGCCGCGCTGCCGCGATCGCGACGATCAGAAATTTCTGGAACTGGCGCATCAGGCAGGCGCTGCCGCATTGCTTACGCGTGATGACGAGCTGTTGCGCCTTGCAAGGCGTGCTAAGCGTGATGGCTTGTTTGCCATCCTGCGGCCGAACGCATGGAAGGAAGCCGTGCAGGTTGGGTTACCTATGGCAGCTTGCTGATCGCTTCCGCACGCGGCAAAGTCATGCCTTCCCATCCATCATCGAGAGCACCATGGACTGGATCGACCTGCGCAGCGACACCGTTACCAAGCCGACGCGCGCGATGCGCGAAGCCATGCTCGATGTCGACGTCGGGGACGACGTCTATGGCGAAGACCCCACCGTCAATGCACTGCAGCAGCGCCTTGCCGGCGATCTGGGTTTCGAAGCGGGATTGTTCGTACCCTCGGGCACGCAGTCGAACCTGCTGGCCTTGATGTCGCATTGCGAGCGCGGCGACGAATACATCGTCGGCGCCGATGCGCACACTTACAAATTCGAAGGCGGTGGCGCGGCGGTGCTGGGCTCGATCCAGCCACAACCGATTCCGCACGATGCCGATGGCACGTTGCCTTTGGACAAAGTGAAGGCCGCGATCAAGCCGGTCGATCCACACTTCGCACGCACACGCCTGTTGGCATTGGAAAACACCTGGCATGGCCGTGTGTTGCCGCTCGACTACCTGCGCGCCGCGCGTGAATTCACGCATGAGCGCGGTCTCGCTTTGCACCTGGACGGCGCGCGGCTCTACAACGCGGCTGTGGCCGGTGGCGTGCCGGCGCAAGCCATCGCGCGGCACTTCGACAGCGTGTCGGTGTGTTTGTCGAAAGGATTGGGCGCGCCGGTCGGCTCGGTACTGGTCGGCTCCGCCGCGTTGATCGAGAAGGCGCGGCGCTGGCGCAAGGTCGCCGGTGGCGGTTGGCGCCAGGCCGGCTTGCTGGCCGCCGCGTGCTCGTACGCGCTGGACCACCACGTGGCACGCCTGGCGGACGACCATGCACGTGCCGTGCATATGGCCAATGGCCTGGGCGACATAGCCGGCATCAAGCTGCTTGGCCAGCACACCAACATGGTGTTTATCGACGTGCCTGCCGAGCGTCTGCGCGAACTCGACGCGCATCTGCGTGCCGCGTCGATACGCATCAGCATTGGTTATTTGCCGACCCTGCGCCTGGTGACGCACCTGGATATCGATGATGCAGCGGTGGAACGCACCATCGATGCGTTCAAGACATTCTTCGCGTAATCCCCACGGCCGTCATTCCCGCTTTCGCGGAAATGACGGCCGTGGGGTGCGTCAGGCGCGCTTGGTGGATACCAAGGCCAATTCCGAGCGGCGGATAAAGTCGCGAATCTGCGGATAAACCATCTCGCGCCAGCGCCGGCCGCTGAAGATGCCGTAATGCCCGGCGCCTTCCACCACGCGATGCGCGCGGCGCGAAGCAGGGATGCCGGTGCACAGGTCATGCGCCGCTTCGGTCTGGCCGATACCGGAAATATCGTCCAGTTCGCCCTCGATGGTGAGCAAGCTGGTGCGCTTGATCGCACTTGGGGCGACGCGTTCGCCATTCACTTCCCATAGCCCGCGCGGCAGCAGGAATTGCTGGAACACCGTGCTGATGGTGTCCAGGTAATACTCGGCCGGCATGTCGAGCACGGCGTTGTATTCGTCGTAGAACTTGCGGTGTGCCTGGGCGTCGTCCAGATCGCCACGCAACAGATTGAGATAGAAATCCCAGTGCGAGCTGAGGTGGCGGCCCGGATTCATCGCCACGAAGCCGGCATGCTGCAGGAAGCCCGGATACACCTCGCGGCCGTGACCGGGATAGTTGGTCGGCACGGTATGAATCACGTTGCCACGGAACCAGCTGAGCGGCTGTTGCATGGCCAGGTTGTTGACGCTGGTCGGGCTGCGGCGCGGATCGATCGGGCCGCCCATCATCGTCATGCTGCGCGGCGTGGCTTCGCCGCGTGCGGCCATCAGCGAAATCGCCGCCAGCACCGGCACGGTCGGCTGGCATACCGAGATCACGTGCAGCGATTCGGCGCCGATATGGCGGATGAAGTTCTCGATCGTCGCGACGTAGTCGTCGAGCTGGAACGCGCCGGCCGAGGCGGGAATCATGCGCGCATCGATCCAGTCGGTGATGTACACCTTATGGTCCTGCAGCAGCGTGCGCACGGTGTCGCGCAGCAGCGTCGCGTGGTGACCAGACAGGGGAGCCACCACCAGCACGACCGGTTCGGATTTCATCTTCTCGATGGTTTCCGGATCGTCACTGAAGCGCTTGAAGCGGCGCAGCTGGCAGAACGGGGTTTCCAGATCGATGCGCTCGATGATCGCGATCTGGTTGCCCTGCGGGTTGGTGATGCTGTGGATGTCGAAGGACGGCTTTTCGTAATCCTTGCCCAGGCGATGGACCAGCTCGTAACCCGCCGCCATGCGCTGCGCGCCCGGCATCTGCGCCAAGGGGCTGCTGGGATCGGTAAGCATGCGGGCGCTGGCTTCAGCGTAGTGGCTCAAAGGGCCGAGGAAGGCGCGTTGCCATTCGTGGAGCTGGTAAAGCATGGGCGGGAACCGGCGACTAAAGTCATATGATAGCCGTTTATGCCGCGCATTGTTGCATTGCGACAGGCTGCTGCCGCCTTGCATATCAACAGGTTACGAATTGGCGTGTCTCAGGTGGCCAGCGACGGCGAGGTCAGGCAACTCGCCGCAGTTCGCAGCCAGCCACCAGGTCATGCACGGTTCGGTGACGACGATCGAGCAAGGCCGCGGCAAACCATACGCCCCATGCGGCAGCCATGGCCCAAAGCGCCGACCGCAGCCCCCACGCAGGGGCGAGCCACAGCAGCAGCAAAGGCAAAGCGGCGATGAGTAGCCGAACCAGCGCCTGCCGCAACGTCAGGCGTGCGCCGTCGCTGGTTGCGATACGGATACGCCATGGCCGCATGCCCAGCGTCTGGCCGCCACGCAACCATGACACCAGGAAATACGCCGCCACCATCAAACCTTGCAGCGGTTGATACCACCAGGCGATATGCACGTGTGCGCCGGCGGTGATCAGTTGTCCACGCGTGGCGAACTGGCAGACCAGGCCGACTGTCGCCACGATGGCGAGTACCGCGAACAAGTCGTAGAACAAGGCGAACAGGCGCCGCCACAAAGGGCAATACGGATCGGTCGTGGTCGCTTGCGTCATCGGTTCGCCATCAACTCAGCCATGTGATTGCGCAGCGTCACGCTTGCACTGCGCAGGCGTAACGCCGAGCATCGTGCGCATGAAACAGAACGCTAGTAAAGAGCCAGCCGCCATTGCCGAGGCGGACGAGCTGGAAATTGCCGCCTTCCTTGAGCGTGTATGGTCCGAAGATGGCCTGGCCGAACGCACGCTGCAGGCCTATCGCCAGGACTTGGAAGCGCTGTCGCGCTGGCTCTCGACCCGTGGCCGCATCTTGCGCACGGCGCGGCGCGAAGACCTCTCGGCGTTTCACGGTTCGCAGCCGGTGGCGGTGCGTTCGATGGCGCGGCGCCAATCGGCGTTCCGGCGCTTCTACGCCTCGATGGCGCGCAACGAACCCGGTTTTGAAGATCCCACGCTGCTGATCGAGCGCCCCAAGATGCCGCGCAGCCTGCCCAAGGCATTGGCCGAGCGCGAAGTGGAAGGCCTGCTGCATGCGCCCGACGTAGCGACCACGCTAGGCCTGCGTGATCGCGCCATGCTGGAGTTGATGTACGCCTCCGGCTTGCGTGTTTCCGAGCTGGTGGAATTGCCACTGGCCGCACTGAATACCCGCCAGGGCGTGCTGCGCGTGACCGGCAAGGGCGGCAAGGACCGGCTGGTGCCGGTAGGCGAGGTGGCGCTGGAATTTGTCCTGTCGTATCTCGCGCAGGCGCGTCCGGTGCTCGCCAAAGGGCGGCAGCCGGCGGCATTGTTCCTGAGCAAGCGCGGCGAAGGCATGACGCGTCAAATGTTCTGGACCCTGGTCAAGCGCCACGCCATTGCCGTGGGTATCAACGGCAAGCGCATTTCTCCGCACGTGTTGCGACATTCGTTCGCGACGCATTTGCTGAATCACGGCGCGGACCTGCGGGCATTGCAAATGCTGCTGGGCCATAGCGCGCTGAGCACGACGCAAATTTATACGCTGGTGGCGAAGGAAGGGTTGAAGCGCCTGCATGCGCAGCACCATCCGCGCGGTTGATGCGAGTGCGATGACAGAATGTGCTGGAGATTCAAACCGGCATCATTCAGGCGGCGTAGCATGGCGGCAAACGGGACAGTCATATCGGTACTTCCCTACAACGGGCTATCGCAGTCGGTATGCGATACTCGACGCCTTTCACGTAGCCGCTCGGTAAGAGGTTATATGTCCAAGAAGTTCTGGCAGATGCTTTGCGCGAGCGTGCTGGCGATGCAGGCAGGCACGGCATTGGCCGGTGCCACGGTTTCGACGCCACCGGCGGCGAACACGCCCGAGGCCGTGGTGCGGCAGGCATTGCTCAAGCTCGTGCCCAAGGCGCAGATCGATCAGGTCGCGCCGTCGCCATTGCCGGGTTTCTACCAGGTGATCGCCTCCGGGCATCTGGTGTACGTCAGTAGCGACGGCAAGTACCTGATCAACGGCGACGTCATCGACACCAGCAAGGGCAGCAGCCTCACCGACGATGCCTGGGCCGCGTATCGCAAGACGCAACTGGCCAAGGTGCCGGTGTCCGATCGCATCGTGTTCGCACCGCCCAATCCCAAGTACACCGTTACGGTGTTTACGGATGTGACCTGTCCGTACTGCCGCGTGCTGCACGAGCAGATCAAGGACTTCAACAAGGAAGGCATCGCCGTGCAATACCTGGCATGGCCGCGCTCGGGTGTGACCGGCGACGACGGCAAGCCTACCAAGACGTACAAGGAGATGGTGTCGATCTGGTGCGCGGCCGATCGCAACGATGCCTTCACGCAAGCCAAGAAAGGGCAGGATCCGAAACCCGCCGATTGCAAGAATCCGGTCAAGGATCAATTCGATCTCGGCCTGCGCCTCGGCGTCACCGGCACGCCGGCCGTGTATGCCGAGGATGGCACCCTGATCGGCGGTTATCTGTCGCCGCAGGACATGCTGAAGGCGGTGCAGGAACATTCCGCCAAAGGTGGTTGATCGAGGTGGATTCATCGGCGCACGCCGCAGCAACGGCGAGGTCGTTTACAGGGAAGTGTCATGCGCATAGCGAAGCGTCTGGCAGGCCGGTGGTGCGGCTTGCCGTTGTGGCTAGGGTTGAGCCTGGTTGCGCCGGCCTACGCGGCGACGCTTGCGTCGTCGCCGGTGATGCTGGCCAACGTCTATCACGCCGGCATCACGCTCGGCGATTACTGGATCAGCGAGAAGTACGACGGCGTGCGCGGCTATTGGGATGGCGAAACCTTGCGCACGCGCAGCGGCGCCATCATTCCCGCGCCCGCGTGGTTTACCTCGCGCTGGCCGAAGACGCCAATGGATGGTGAGTTATGGGCAGGACGCGGCCGATTCGAGCAGGCTTCGTCGACCATTCGCCAACAGCCTGCCGATGACGATGCATGGCGCCGGATGCGCTACATGGTGTTCGACCTGCCCGGGCATGCGGGCACGTTCGATCAGCGTATTCCCGTGCTGCACAAGCTCGTGGCACAGATCGACCATCCGTGGGTGCAGGCCGTCACGCAGTTCAAGATTGCCGACGCCGCCGAGTTGCAACACAAACTCGACCAGGTGGTGCAGGGCGGCGGTGAAGGCCTGGTATTGCATCGGGGCGCCTCGCTGTACCGCGCCGGCCGCAGCGACGACCTGCTGAAACTCAAACCCTTCGATGACGCCGAGGCCCGCGTGGTCGGCATCGTGCCCGGCAAGGGCAAATACGCAGGCATGATGGGTTCGCTGATGATGGAACTGCCGGACGGTACGCGTTTTCGCATCGGCACCGGCTTCAGCGACGAGCAGCGCCAAAATCCGCCACCCGTGGGCACCATGGTCACGTTCCGGTATCAGGGCATGACGGCTGCCGGCAAGCCACGGTTTGCACGCTTCATGCGGGTACGGGAAGAGCCCTGACCCTGTATGGCGCGCAAGCCGGGATGAAATCCGACCCTTGCCGCGGCTCTGCCCAGGGAACGCCCCCGCTCAGGTACAATACGCGGCTTCCACCGCTTAGCGCCTTTTCCCCGCAATGATCGCACTCGACGGGCAGAGCGCCCTCTCGCCGTTTCGTCTGGACCGTCTCAACGCCCGCCTGGATGCCCTGCATCGTGGCACCCGCGTGCAGGCCTGCTGGTTCGTCTACTTCATCGATGCCGCCGCCGAGCCCGAGGGCGAGCAGCGCAAGCGCCTCTTGGAGGCGCTGGAAGCGAAGGACAGCAAGCCCGAGCCGGCTTCGCTGTGGATCGTGCCGCGGCTGGGCACGATTTCCCCATGGTCGAGCAAGGCCACCGACATCCTGCATGACTGCGGCTTCGACGTGCGCCGTGTCGAGCGCGGCATCGCCCACCAGGTAAGCGGCCTGCCGGCGCTCGAGGATGCGAGTTACCGCGAGCTGCTGGCGGTACTGCACGATGCGATGACGCAATCGGTGCTCACTCGCCTGGAGCAGGCGCAGGGCCTGTTCCTGGCCGGCCAGCCGGGCGATCTGGTGCACATCGCGCTGGGCGCCGATCCGCGCGCGGCGTTGGCTCGCGCCAATACCGACCTGGGCCTCGCGTTGGCCGACGACGAGATCGAATACCTCGCCGCGCGCTACGCCGAACTCGGCCGCGATCCGACCGACGCCGAACTTTTCATGTTCGCGCAGGCCAACTCCGAGCATTGCCGCCACAAAGTGTTCAACGCCAGTTGGACGCTGGACGGCGAGGCGCAGGAGAAAAGCCTGTTCGGGATGATCAAGAACACGCACCAGCATTCGCCGGCCTACACGCTTTCGGCCTACAAGGACAACGCCGCCGTGGTCGAAGGCCACGCCGGCAAGCGTTTCGTGTGCGGCGACGATGGCGTGTGGCGCGCCAACGAAGAACGCATCGAATACGCGATCAAGGTGGAAACGCACAATCATCCCACCGCGATCGCACCGTGGCCGGGCGCGGCCACCGGCGCCGGCGGCGAGATCCGCGACGAAGGCGCCACCGGCCGTGGCGCCAAGCCGAAAGCGGGCCTCACCGGTTTCTCCGTCTCCGACCTGCGCATTCCCGGCACGCCGATGCCGTGGGAACTCGAACGCCCATTGCCGCCACGCATGGCCAGCGCGTTCGAAATCATGCGCGATGGCCCGCTCGGCGCCGCGGCGTTCAACAACGAATTCGGCCGCCCGTGCCTCGGCGGCTACTTCCGCACCTACGAGCACGAAACCGGTGAAGCCGGCGTGCGGCGCGGCTACGACAAGCCGATCATGATCGCCGGCGGTATCGCCAACATCCGCAACGACCACGTGCAGAAGCGCGAGCTGCAGCCGGGCCATGCGGTGATCGTGCTGGGCGGTCCGGCCATGCTGATCGGCCTGGGCGGTGGTGCCGCGTCGTCGATGGCGTCCGGTGCATCCAGCGCGGAACTCGACTTCGCTTCCGTGCAGCGCGACAACGCCGAAATGGAGCGTCGTTGCCAGCAAGTGATCGACAGCTGCTGGTCGCTGGGCGAACGCAATCCCATCGTCAGCATTCATGACGTCGGCGCGGGCGGCTTGTCCAACGCTATTCCTGAATTGCTCAACGATGCGGGCGTGGGCGGCGAGATCGATCTGTCGAAAGTGCCGTGCGACGATCCTTCGCTGTCGCCGATGCAGGTATGGAGCAACGAATCGCAAGAGCGCTACGTGCTGGCGATCGCGCAGGAACACTTGCCGCAGTTCGAAGCGTTCTGCGTACGCGAGCGTTGTCCGTATGCCGTGGTCGGCACGGCCACCGAAGAGCGCGTGCTGCGCGTGACCGACCCGCGTCGCCAGCTGAAAGTGATCGATCTGCCGATGGACGTGCTGTTCGGCAAGGCGCCGCGGATGCATCGCGATACCCGGCACATCAAGCCGCGCATCGACCTGGTGCCGGATCTCAGCGGCATCGGCATGGACGAAGCGCTGATGCGCGTGCTGCGCCTGCCGACGGTGGGCAGCAAGAGCTTCCTGATCACCATCGGCGATCGCACCGTGGGCGGCTTGTGCTCGCGCGATCCAATGGTTGGCCCGTGGCAGGTGCCGGTGGCCGATTGCGCGGTCACGCTGCTGGATTTCGAAGGCTACCAGGGCGAAGCGATGGCGATGGCCGAGCGCGCGCCGGTAGCGCTGCTCAACAGCGCGGGCGCGGCGCGCCTGGCGGTGGGCGAGGCGATCACCAATCTCGCTGCGGCGCCGATCGATCAGTTGAACGAAGTGCGCCTTTCCGCCAACTGGATGGCCGCCGTGAACCATCCCGGCGAAGACGCGGCCTTGTTCGATGCGGTGAAAGCCGTGGGCATGGAGTTGTGCCCTGAACTGGATATCTCCATTCCGGTCGGCAAGGATTCGCTCTCGATGCAGACCGTGTGGAAGGACGGCGATACGCCGCAACGCACGGTGGCGCCAGTGTCGCTGGTGATCACCGGTTTCGCGCGCGTCAGCGACGTTCGCCGCACGCTCACGCCGCAGCTGCGCCTGGATCGTGGCGAGTCGGACCTGTGGCTGATCGACCTTGGCGCAGGCCGCGACCGTCTCGGCGGTTCCGCGCTTACGCAAGTGTTCAATCGCGGCGGCGGCGTACCACCGGACCTGGATGACGCCAAGCGCCTGAAAGCGCTGTTCGACCTGGTGCAGGAAGCCAACCGCGCAGGCATGCTGCTGGCCTATCACGACCGTTCCGACGGCGGCGTCATCGTGACGCTGCTGGAAATGGCCTTCGCGGGCCGTTGCGGCCTTGAAATCATCCTGGATGGCTGGGCCGAAGCCACGCTGCGTTCGCTGTTCAACGAAGAACTCGGCGCGGTGATGCAAGTGGCGGCGGCCAATCGCGAAGCGTTCGAGTCGCTGCTGATCAAGCATGGCGTGGCCGGCATGAGCAATCGCATCGGCCGTCCAAAGGAAAAACTTGGCATCAAGCTGTTCCTCAACAAGGACACGTTGTTCAAGTGGAACTGGACGCAGCTGTTCAAGGCATGGAACGAAACCAGCTACGCGATGCAGCGCCTGCGCGACAACCCGGCGAATGCGGATGCCGAACTGGAATGGCGCATCGACGACGCCGATGCCGGCATCAGCCCGAAGCTGACCTTTGATCCGGCCCAGGACATCGCCGCGCCGTACATCGGCAAAGCAGCGCGTCCGCGCGTGGCGGTCCTGCGCGAGCAAGGTGTCAATGGCCAGGTCGAAATGGCCGCGGCATTCACGCGTGCCGGTTTCGACGCGGTCGATGTGCACATGTCCGATCTCGCCAGCGGTCGCATCAAGCTTGGCGATTTCCGTGGCTTTGCCGCGTGCGGCGGCTTTTCCTATGGCGACGTGCTTGGGGCGGGACGTGGCTGGGCGGCGTCGATTCTCTACAACGAGATGCTGCGCGCCGAATTCAGCGCGTTCTTTGCCGACGCCGGCAAGTTCGCGCTGGGCGTGTGCAACGGCTGCCAGATGCTGGGCCAGCTCAAAGACATCATTCCCGATGCGCAGCACTGGCCGAAGTTCCTGCGCAACGCCTCCGAACAATACGAAGCGCGCCTGGCCACGCTCGAAGTACTGGATTCGCCCAGCATCTTCTTCAAGGGCATGCATGGCTCACGCATTCCGGTGGTGGTGGCGCACGGCGAAGGCCGCGTGGCGTTCCCGGCCTCCTGCAGTCCGTCCAAGTCCGGCAGTGCGGTGCGTTTCGTCGACAACCGCGGCAAGCCCACCGAACACTATCCGCTCAATCCCAACGGCTCGCCGGGTGGCCTGGCGGGCTTCACCGCGGCGGATGGGCGCGTGACGATCCTGATGCCGCATCCGGAACGTGTGTTCCGCAGCGTGCAGATGAGCTGGCATCCGGATAACTGGGGCGAGGATTCGCCGTGGATGCGCATGTTCCGCAACGCCAGGGTGTGGTGCGGCTGACGTTTGCCGCACCGGGACACCGATGGCCGCCCTGGTTGCTGGCCATCGCCTGGGCAGTGTTGCTTGGCGTGATGCCGTGGTGGGCCGGCCTGCCGTTGCTGCTGGGGTTGGCCACCATCCAGGTCATTCGGTTGCCGCGCTTGCAGCGCTATCACTACGCGCTGCGGCGTAGCTTGCGTTGGGGCCTTGCCGGCTTGCTGTTCGCCACCTATCGCGCATTCGACCACCATGGCCTCGGCCTTACCCTGACCGCGCTGGCGGCATTGGCAGGATTTTCGCTGCTGGTGCTGCTCGAATCCTGGCAGGATCACAAACCTCGGCGCAGCGTCGCTGGCGCGGTTGCCTCGCCCGACTGGAACGAATTGGCGCTGGCGCCGATCGGTCCCGCCCATACGCTGATCGAATTGCAGGTGCCATGCTGGATCGCGCTGGATGGTACGTCGCGAAAGCTTCCCGCCGATATAAACATGTTGGATGAACATAATTGCCGCATCGGCGCACACACGCAGGTCGGTCCGGTCGAGCCACAGGTTTCCATCGCCCCCGGCGAGCGCTGGCTCGCGTGGTCGATGACAGCCGGGCGCGGCGTGCTGCTGTACGATCGCGTCCACGACAGGTCGTATCGCTTGCGTGGCTGGCGACTGTATGGATGGCATGCCGGCGAGGCGTGGCTGAGCCGCGATGAGGACCAGCCGCCGTTGGCGCTGTCGCACGTGCTGGGACAGGATGTGATCGACAGGTCCTAGCAGCACCGTCGCAGGCAGGGCCAGTGCAGCATCACCGATGACGTTTTTGAAAAACGCCGGGTGATGCTGCGCTAACGCAACCTGCGCCGTCCGTCGTAGAGTCGTTCGATTTCGTAAGACCGCAAACTCGGAACCCGCCGCCCGATCATGTCCGCCCTCGATCCCGTCAAACCGCAAGTCAGCGTCATCATCGTCTCGGCCGATAGCGGCCCGAGTCTGCGCGACTGCGTCAAAAGCGTGCTGGCATGCACGACGCCGCTCGAAGTGCTGCTGATCGACAACGCCTCCTCGGACAGCATGCCGCAAGCGGTCGCCCGTGCGCGCGAAAGCGATCCGCGTTTCAAGGTGATCTACAACCACGCCAACCTCGGCTTTGGTCCGGCCATCAATCGTGCTGCCGCGCAAGCGCATGGCGAGGCCCTGCTGATCCTCAACCCGGATTGCCTGATCACCCAGGATGCCTTGCAGCGCCTGCTTGATGTCCTTGCCAGCGAAAAGAAAGTCGGACTGGTGGGTGCGGTGGTCTGCGATGCGCAAGGCGTGCCCGATCCGGCCTCGTTCCGGCGTGATCCCGTGCTCGGGCGCGCACTTGCCACGCTGCTCAGGCGCAAGGATGGCGTGAATGCGCAGCGCGTGCCGGACCAGGTGGTCGAAGCCGAAGCCGTCTCCGGCGCGGTAATGCTGATGCCATTGCGCGTATTCGAACTGCTGCACGGTTTCGACGAAAAATATTTCCTGCATTGCGAAGATCTCGATCTGTGCCGCCGCGTGCGCGATGCGGGCTGGCGTGTATTGCTTGCCGGCGACGTGCGCGTCCTGCACGGCAAGGGTGGATCGAGCCGGCATCGTCCGGTGTTCGTGAGTTATCACAAGCATCGCGGCATGTGGCGCTGGTTCCGCAAGTTCGATCCGGCCTCGCGCAATCCGCTCACTGCCGCCGTGGTGTGGCTGGGCATCTGGAGCCGGTTCCTGCTGAAAGTCCCAGGCCAGTGGTTGCGGGCTGCTCGTCGATGAGCGGCACATCGCGTATCAGCTTGCTGGCGACCGTGGGTCTGCTGGTCATGACAGCCGTGTGGGGCTCCACCTTCGTGCTGATCAAGGGTGTGGTCGATCGCATGCCGGTGGCGGATTTCCTGGCCGTGCGCTTCACCGTCGCCGCCATCGCCATGTTCGCGCTGTTCCATCGCCACGTCGCGCGGCTGGAACGCCGGCAATTATTGCGCGGCATGGCGCTGGGCGCGCTGTATGGTTGCGGACAGCTGTTGCAGACCTGGGGCCTGTCACTGATTTCGCCCAGCGTCAGCGGCTTCGTCACCGGCATGTATGTGGTGTTCACGCCGATACTCGCCACCGCGCTATTGCGCCAACGCATGCCGGTTACGGTGTGGCTGGCGGTCGCGCTGGCTACGTTTGGCCTGGCGCTGCTCTCGCTCAACGGTCTTTCCGTGGACCTCGGCGTTTGGCTCACACTCGCTTCCGCGTTGCTGTACGGCTTGCACATCGTGGCGCTGGGGCATTGGTCGCGCGCGGACGAGGCGTTCGGTTTGTCTGCCGTCCAGATGGGCATGATCGCATTGGTTTGCCTGCTCGCTACGGCCGGACACGGCGGTCCGGTCCTGCCGCCGGATCGCAGTGCATGGATCGCCGTGCTGTACATGGCGCTGATTGCCGGCGCCGGCGCGATGCTGATACAGACCTGGGCGCAAGCCCATTTGCCGGCGACGCGCGCGGCCATCGTGATGACCACCGAACCGGTTTTTGCCGCGGGTTTTGCCGTGGCATTCGGCAGCGACGTGCTCACCTGGCGCATGTTGTGCGGTGGTGGATTGGTGCTCGCGGCGATGTATTTGGTGGAATTGATGCCGCGTCGCGAGCCGCCGGCCGAAGCGATCCATCACGAGGTGTAGGTGTTCGTAGGCTGGGATGAAATCCCGGCATCAGGTATCAAAAAAGCTGGGATTGCATTCGAGCCTGCGAAGCTGCGCTACGGGGTTTTCCGTCGATGCGGCTGCATCGCAATGCGGACCAGGTAGATCACGATCGCGATATTGCCGAGCAATGCGCCCAGTTTCAGCCAACTGAATTTGTGGAACATCTCATACGCTTCCACGGGGATCAGCGACGCCGTGGCGATCACGGTGAACCATTCCGCCCAGTGCTTGCGCAACCACAGGCCGATGCCTTCGGTCGCGAAGATGGCGGCATAGGCCAAGGCCACGATGCCGATCGCCATGAACTTGCTGGGCCCCATTTCCTGCAGCAATTGCACCAGGCTCCAACGCATGCCGCTGCTGTCCTGCAGCGACAGGTGTTCCAGCGTGTGTACCAGCCGCTCGAAGTTCTGCTCCTGGTGCAGGCCGAACGCGACGAAGGCCACGCAGAGCAGGCACAGCGTCTTGATCACCTCGTAGATGGCGATCACGCGCAGGCCGAAGCTGTGGCTGGCCTCGATCTCGGAAACGGGCTTGGTCATGTGGGGACGCCCAGGGCGGTGGCTCGGGTGAAAAGGACAAGTCTAACCGCAGGTCGTTACGGCAAGGCGATGTGCAGGTAGGGGCGCGGCTCTGCGTACGGTGCCGCATGGTGCCTGTCGGCGATACGTGATCAGTGTTGCCTTAAAGCTTGCGCCCGTGAGGTTGCATCGCAATACGCACCAGGTAGATCACGATCGCGATGTTGCCGATCAATGCTCCCAGTTTCAGCCAGTTGAACTTGTGGAACATTTCATAGGCTTCCACTGGAATCAGCGAGCCGGTGGCGATCACGGTGAACCATTCCGCCCAGTGCTTGCGCAGCCACAGACCGGTGCCTTCCGTCGCGAAGATTGCCGCATAGGCCAGCGCCGCGATGCCCACGGCGATGAACTTGCTGGGCCCCCATTTCTGCAGCAATCCGACCAGCCGCCAGCGCATGCCGCTGCTGTCCTGCAGCGACAGGTGCTCCAGCGTGTGCATCAGATGATCGAAATTTTCGGGTTTGTGCAGACCGAAGGCCACGAAGGCCACGAAGATCAGGCACACCACCTTGATCGCCTTGTACACGGCGATGAGGCGCAGCCCAAAAACGTGCCGGGCTTCGACGACGGAAACGGGCTTGGTCATGTGGGAACACCCAGGGCCACGACGCGAGAAGTTCGATGGGAGATATAAAACAAGGCCATGTCTTCATATGGACATGGCCTTGTATTTCCAGCGTGACCAAAGGCAGGGTCAGCAGCAGCGCCCGCCGGTGCCCTTGTAGCGCGCGGTTTGCCGATCGCGGAAAAACTCGGCGTAGGTGGGGATCTTGCGTTCCGGATGATGGGCGCGCAGATGCGCCACGTACACCTCGTAGTCCGGCACGCCGCAACTCAAGCGGGCGGTTTGTACCAGGCGCTGCCAAAATTGGTGGAGTGTCATGGCTCAGCTGCTCCGGCTTGCCACGCTGGCCAGTGCGATACGCGGCGCCTCGTGCGCCGTCGGCGCGCTGCTGCGCATGGCTTTCATGATTGCGTAGAGGCTGAAACCGAGCATCGTCAGCACCAGTAGCACGAACACAGCCGTCAACGTGGCGTCGACGCTGTTGTTGGTGATGATGCGCTGCATTTCGTTCAAGGATTTGGCGGGCGCCAGCAATTTGCCGGCGTCCATCGCGTCCTGGTATTTCTGCGCGGCGGCGGTGAAGCTGATCGGGCCGGTCAGTTTCTCGAAGCCGGCCGTAAGCGTGCAGATCACCAGCCACGCCGCGGGAATGCCAGGCACCCACGCATAGCGTTCGCGCTTTAGCTTTACGGTGACCACCGTGGCCAGCATCAGCGCGATCGCCGCCAGCATCTGGTTGGCGATGCCGAACAATGGCCACAAGGTATTGATGCCGCCCAGCGGATCGACCGCGCCCTGATACAGGAAATAACCCCACAAGCCGACGCAGATGCTGGTGGCCAGCACGTTGCCGATCCATGATTCGGTGCTCTTCAGCGGCTCATGCACGAGGCCTGCAATCTCCTGGATCATGAAGCGACCCACGCGCGTGCCGGCATCCACCGTGGTGAGAATGAACAGCGCTTCGAACAGGATCGCGTAGTGGTACCAGAACGCGACCATGCCTTCGCCGGGAAGAATGTTGTGCAGCAGCTGCGCCATGCCGACCGCCAGCGTGGGTGCGCCGCCGGCACGGCTCAAGATGCTGGTTTCGCCGATGTCTTTCGCCGTGCGCGCCAGCTCATCGGGCGTGACGACGAAACCCCACTGGCTGATCACGCTGGCAGCGTGCTCTACCGTGGTGCCGATTACCGCCGATGGCGAGTTCATGGCGAAGTACACGCCTGGGTGCAGCGATGCCGCGGCGATCAACGCCATGATCGCCACGAACGCTTCCATCAACATGCCGCCGTACCCAACCATGCGCGCTTCGCCTTCGTTCGACAGGAGCTTCGGTGTCGTACCCGAGGCGATGATCGAATGCCAGCCCGATACCGAACCGCAGGCGATGGTGATGAACAGGAACGGGAACAGCTGGCCCTGGAACACCGGGCCGGTGCCATCGATGAAGCGCGACACCGCCGGCAACTGCAACTGCGGCGCGGCAAAGATGATCGCGATCGCCAGCAGCAGGATCGTGCCGATCTTGAGAAAGGTGGACAGATAATCGCGCGGCGCCAGCAACAGCCACACCGGCAATACCGATGCGACGAAGCCATAGATGATCAGCAGCCATGCCAGCGATCTGGCGTCGAAGTCGAACCAGCGCGCCAGCTCCGGCGTTGCCGCGATGTGCGCGCCATAAGCGATGGAGCCCAGCAGCAATACCAGGCCGATCAGCGATACCTCCAGGATGCGTCCGGGCCGCAGCCAGCGCAGGTACACGCCCATCAACAGCGCAATGGGAATCGTGCAAGCCACCGAGAACGTGCCCCAGGGACTGTGGGTCAGCGCCTTCACCACCACCAGCGCCAGCACCGCCAGCACGATCATCATCAACGCCAGCAGGCCGAACATGGCCACCACGCCGGCCAGTGCGCCCAGTTCTTCGCGCAGCATGTGCCCGAGCGAGCGGGCATCGCGCCGCACCGACAGGCCCAGCACCATGAAATCTTGCACCGCGCCACCCAGCACCACACCGAACAGAATCCACAGGGTGCCCGGCAGATAGCCCATCTGCGCCGCCAATACCGGGCCCACCAGCGGACCGGCGCCGGCAATCGCAGCGAAGTGGTGGCCGAACACCACCCACTTGTCGGTCGGTACGTAGTCCAGCCCGTCGTTGTGCAACACCGACGGCGGCGCGCGGCCGGGATCCATCTGCAGCACGCGATGCTCGATGAATTTACCGTAGAAGCGGTAGCCGATCAGGAAAATCGCCACCGCGGCAGCCACCAGCCAGATGGCGTTGACCGGCTCGCCGCGGCGCAAGGCGATCACCGCCAGGCAGGCGGCGCCGATGGCGGCGATCAAAGCCCAGAGGATCTTGCCGGCGATACCGGCGGGCCTCATTGCGAGGGTTGCCATGAAAGTTCTCCTGTCAGGACTTCATGCCGCCCACGCAGAGGGCTCCGGCAGCGCAGCATGGCTGCGGTAAACAGTACCGTCCGATCCGCGCGGGGTTTCTGTTGGCGCCTAGGTTCGTCCTGACAGCGCCGTGGGTCAATAGCCGATACGCCGAAATCATGCGCCGTACTGGCGGGGATGACGGCGGACGGAAGGCGAGCGGGGCGCTTTTTGCAGCGCGTTAGGGCGGTCACATTCCAGGCATGCGATGGACTGTCCCGATGGATTCACGCATAGCTCATGCCTCACACTTGCTGCCTACGTAGAATTAATCACAGCATTCCTGGGCTTCGGCGTGAGGTTGGCATGATCCGCGAGATTCTGAAGATGGGCGACCCGCGTCTGCTCCGCATTGCTCCACCCGTACCCGAAAACATGATCGGCAGCGCCGAGCTCGATGCGCTGATCGCCGACATGTTCGAAACCATGCATGCAGCCGGTGGCGTTGGACTGGCCGCGCCGCAGATCGGCGTGGATCTGCAGCTGGTGATTTTCGGTTTCGACAGCTCCGAGCGTTATCCGGATGCACCGCCGGTGCCGCAAACCATTCTGCTCAATCCGGTCATCACGCCGCTGTCGCAAGACATGGAAGAAGGCTGGGAAGGTTGCCTTTCCGTGCCAGGGCTGCGTGGTGCAGTGAATCGCTATTCGCTGATCCGCTACGAAGGCATCGATCCGAAAGGCGAACGCATCGATCGCACGGCGGATGGCTTTCACGCGCGCGTGGTGCAACACGAATGCGATCACCTGATCGGGCGCTTGTATCCTTCGCGCATTACCGACTTCACCAAGTTCGGGTTTACTGAGGTGTTGTTTCCTGGGATGGATCCAGCCGCAGACGACTAACGTCTAGCCGCGCAGGTTGGGATGAGCGGAACGCGACCCACGACATTCCTGGCATCAGCATGCGATGTTGGGGTTCGTCCTCGCCTCACCTCACCCCGACCTACACGGGCTGTGGGTGCAGCAGGAACCAGCCGAGGAATACCGCGCCAGCGATCACGCAATACGTGCCGAACGATGCCAATCGCCCGCGGCCTTCGAAGTAGCTCATCAAAAAGCGCAAGCTCAGCCACGCTGCAATCGCCGTGAGCACGCCGCCGAGCAAGGCGCTGCCCAGTTGTTCCGGCGCCTTGAACAGCTTCGGGATCTCCAGCACGCCGGCGGCAAGAATGATCGGCGTGCCGAGCAGGAAGGAAAATTCGGCCGCCTTTTCCTTGTCCAGGCCCGTAGCCGAACCGGCAATCATGGTGAGGCCACTGCGCGAGAAACCCGGAATCAAGGCGCCGATCTGCGCCAGCCCGACCAGAAACGCTTGTCTAAAATTTAGTTTTTCCGGTGCCTTGTGCGGGCGTGTGCGCTCCAGGCGATCGCCCAGCCACAGCAGCACGCCGTTGGCGATCAACGCAACGGCCACGATGCGCAGATCCTTGAAGACGAGTTCCAGGCGTTTTTCCAGCAGCAATCCGACCACGCATGCGGGAATCGTGCCGATGACCAGCGCCCACATCATGTGCCCTTCATCGTTGTGGCGGCCGGCCAGCGTGGCGAAGAAGCCGCGGATCAACGCGACCCAGCGATGGCGGAAATAACCCAGCAAGGCCAGCGCCGTACCGAGATGCAATGCCACCAGAAAGGGAATCAGCTGCGGCGCGTGCTTGTCGATGTGCACGCCGAACAGCGCAGGCACCATCAGGGTGTGGCCCAGGCTGCTGACCGGAAAAAGCTCGGTAACGCCTTGCAGCACGCTCAGGAAAATCAGGAACCACAAGCTCACGCATCGATCCTTATGGGGTCATGGAAAAAGCGGCCAGCCAAGCGAGCCGACTCGTCATTATCGGAAACAAAGATGAGGGCAGCGCGAATGTGGATGGGCGAGAAAGCTTCGCGACAGCTATCCGCGCACGCCATGGCGGTGCTGCATCACATGGGCTGAAAGTTGCAACGCTGTGACGCAAGCATATGCGGTCGCAGCTGGAAATGAGCTTCGCTTGTCGCCTCCTCCCTTGCAAGCAGGGAGGAGGCGTTTCCGCGTCAGTGCGCTTTCACCTTGAACTGCTGCGTCAGCAGTTTCAGCTTCGCTTTCATGGCGTCCGGCTTGTGCGTGCCTTGCGTGGCATAAAACGCGGTATACAACTCGGATGCCGCATCGCCATCGGGGGCGTTGATCACCGCCGCGACGTCCATCTCGTCGCCGTCGTTGTACGGCACGCCATCGAACGGATGCTGCTTGTGTTGCAACTTGCCCCACGCTTCCTTGAAGTTGTCGTCGAGATCGGGGCTGGGCGCGATATGCCGCTTGATGCTGATGCGATCGGGATCGGTGATGTTCTTGCGAATCTGGATCACCCCCGTCTGCAGCGCAAACTTGCCGTGGTCCTGGTAATAGCCAACACCCACAGACAGCACGTTGTCCGCGGCGATCGGCTGCAGCGCGGACGGATAGCTGAAGCTGATGTTGCTGGAGTCGTAGCTGAATTGCTTGCCATCGTCGAAGCGGATGTGCGCGTCTTTGAGCACGTCAGGCAGCAGGGACGGATCGGCCAGGAATTCCTTCCACTGCGCCAGCGTGGCGCCGTAATCGACATTGAAGAAATCGGTGAGCGCAGTCATGTCGGCCAAGCTGTCATGCGTGCTCATGGAGGGCGTCATGCGCATCATGATCGCGTAACCATCCGGCACCGGCAGGGCGAACACGGCCATTTGCGCGTTGATGTACGGCAGCGACCACACCAGCACCTTCCAGTGGCGTTGCCAGTTGTCCGTATAGGTACTGTTGCTTGCGGGATTGCCGAGCGAGGTGACCTTGATCTTTTCCGGGCCGACCTGGCGCGTCCAGAAGCCGGTCTTGAGGATGAGGTCCATCATCTGCTTGGGATCGTTGTAGAACGTGGCCGCCTTCATGTCGTCGGGACGGCGCAGATGGATCAGGAAGTTGTGGCCCACGTAACCACCGGCGACGTAGCCGTTACCGCTGAGCGGCACACGGTTGAGTTCGTGCCCCGTGTACGTCCATTGGCCGCTGCGGTTGCGCACGATCAGCTCAGGAAACAGGCTTAATTCCGGGGTGTCGTGCAGGATGTGGTTGGAGCCGGCACCGTGCGGGAACAGATCGTTACCTTGTTGTTGCAGCAGCTCTTTCAGCTCTTTGTCGCCCTGGGCATAGAACAGCTTGAGGTAGGTGGCGCTGAAGTCCGCGTAGCTCGCCGGCAAGGGGAATTGCGCCTTGAACGTGCCGGTCAACGTGTCTTCGACCACGTCGAGCTGGTAGGTCATGCGCTTGTCCATCACCGCCTGGCTGTCCGAAGCGTTGAGCACTTCGCCGATCGGCAGCGCATAGTTGAGGTTCTCGTTGGGCGATTTCATCAGCACGACGCCGATGACCTTGCCGTTCTGGTCGAGCAGCGGGCCGCCGCTGTTGCCGGGCGATGCCGCTGCGGAAAACCGCATCCACTTCCAGCGGCCGTTTTCGTCTTCCGGCGTGTCGGAGGTGTACAGGCCATCGCGAATCACCACGCCCGTACCGAGCGCGTTGCCTACCGCGTAGACCACGCTGTTCAACCCGGCTTTGGTGTTGGTGGCCAAGAAGGCATCGCCTTTGGGCGGCTCCTTCAGCGAGAACATCACAAAGTCCTGCTGCAGGGAAAATTTCTCGATCTTGTCGATGGCATAGACATGGCCGCTGGCATCGCGCAGCGCGGGCGCGCCGGTGAGATCACCGATGGCGGCCATCAGCACGTGACCGGCAGTGACGTAATGGTTGTGCCCGATCGCGAACGCCGTGCCGACAGAGAAATACTTGTCCGTGCGTTCTTCATACGGCAGCAGGTCAAGCGGCAGGGGTTTTTCGTAGGTGAGTGGATCATCCACCGCGCGTGGAATCACCACCTCGAACGTGGCCGCATTGATTTTCGCCACCAGCGACGGATCAGGGCTGGCTGCGTAAACGCGCTGCACCGAACCCAGTGCAAGCGTGGCCAACCCTACCGTCAACATCGCCCGACACAAAAAAACGCAAGAATTCGAGACCGCTTCCCGAGCCCGCCCATTCAACGTCCGCATACGTTCCCTCTTGAGGATTCCCCGATCGGCACATCGCCGATTCCGCGCGTGATACTGACACAGTGCCGAGGGGCGGGGGAGGGCCGGAAGCTCGTGCAGGGAGGCGGCTGGTGGCTGATCGCATGATCAGACTTTCAGCAGGTTAGAAATGGGGTCGGCGGCCTCGAGACGTCACCGGCTGCCCAGGCCAAAATTGAATATCGCCTGTGCGGCCAGCATCAGCAATCCCATGCTTATCAGGCCGCCGTGCGCGGGGCGACGTAGATCGGGCGATGTGGCATAGACGATCAAGCCGATCACGATCACGGGCGCTTCCAGCACAAAATCGGCCCATGGCATTGCGTAGAGGTGCAGCCCGACAACCGGACCATGGCGCCACAGCGGCAGACGACTGGTGAGGTAGTCCACGCAGACATGGGAAAGCACCAGCAAGCCGCTACCCAAAGCGAGCGATGCTTGCCGGAACAGGAGCAGCGCGAGCAATGCAACGACCACGGCAGCGCCGGCTACGCCGGCAACGGTATGCGTGTCCGGTCCCATGCTGAGCATGGGAATCGCATTACCCACTACGTCATGCAGATCCGGCTCGATCGATGCGAACAGCAGCCACGCCATCGGCAGCGGCTTCAGCGAGCGTCGGGCCCCCAAGGCCAGGGCGAAGTGGCCCATGTACATCAGCGCGGTGTCCGCGTGAGGTATCTATGAATCAGGCAGATGATTGCGCCGGGCAGAACGAAGCCAAACAACATCAACAGATCGAAGTTCGGCATGCTGCGCGTTCCTCGAAGGGAGAAGTTTCGGAAGAATCAACTTTGCCGATGGTGATTGATGCTGTCGCGCAGGTCGAGTGTGGCCTTGCGCGCCGCGTCGGCAAAGTCTTCGCCATGGCCGGCGTAAAGAATCGCGCGGGATGAATTGATCATCAGGCCCGTGCCAGCTGCGGTACGGCCGTTGCGCACCACGGCCTGCACGTCGCCGCCCTGGGCGCCGATGCCTGGCACCAGCAACGGAATATCGCCGATCAGTGCGCGCACTTCGGCAAGCTGCTCCGGGTAGGTGGCGCCGGCAACCAGGGCGCAATTGCCGTTCGTGTTCCATGTCTGCGCGATCAGGCGCGCGACATGCTGGTACAGCGGCTTGCCGCCGACGTCCAGGTCTTGAAGGTCAGCCGCGCCGGGATTGGAGGTGTGGCAGAGCAGGATCACGCCCTTGTCGGCGCGATCGAGAAAGGGCTGCGCGGAGTCGCGGCCGAGATACGGATTGAGCGTCACCGCATCGGCCTTGAAACGCTCAAACGCTTCGGTGACGTAATGCTGCGCGGTGCTGCCGATATCGCCGCGCTTCGCATCGAGGATCACCGGTATGCCGGGATGCTTGGCGTGGATGTGCGCGATCAGGCGTTCCAGCGTTTCTTCCGCGCGCAGCGCCGCGAAGTGGGCGATTTGCGGTTTGTAGGAGCAGACCAGGTCGGCGGTGGCGTCGACAATGGCGGCGCAGAATTCGAATACCGCGTCGGGGCGGCCTTTGAAGTGCGGGGGAAATTTGGCGGGTTCGGGATCGAGGCCGACGCAGACCAGGGAGTTGTTGCGGGTCCATGCGGCTTGCAGGCTCTGCATGAAATGCATGTTTCTCTCTCCTTGCCACTATCTTCTTTCCCTCTTGCCTTTGGGGAGAGGGTAGGGTGAGGGACGAATCTTGCGGTGTTGGTAGATCAGAGCGTGGATTTATTGGAGTTTGGGGCAAGCCTTGGCCCCTCGCCCCAGCCCTCTCCCCGGAGGGGAGAGGGAGTTAAAGCAGCGGTATTACGCCAGCTTCTTGTACTTCACGCGATGCGGCTTGGCCGCTTCGTCGCCCAGGCGACGCTTCTTGTCCGCCTCATACTCGTTGTAGTTGCCCGGGAAGAATTCCACGTGCGAATCGCCTTCGAACGCGATGATGTGCGTGGCGATGCGGTCGAGGAACCAGCGATCATGCGAGATCACCATCGCGCAGCCCGGGAATTCCAGCAGGGCGTCTTCCAGTGCGCGCAGGGTTTCGATATCCAGGTCGTTCGACGGTTCGTCGAGCAGCAGCACGTTGCCGCCCTGTAGCAGTGTCTTGGCCATATGCAGGCGGCCGCGTTCACCGCCGGACAGATTGCCGACGATCTTCTGCTGGTCGGTGCCCTTGAAGTTGAAGCGGCCGATATAGGCGCGCGACTGGATTTCGAAATTGCCGATGGTGAGGATGTCCGATCCGCCCGAGACTTCCTGCCACACGTTGTTCTTCGGATCGAGCGCGCCGCGCGACTGGTCGACGTAGGCGAGCTTGACGGTATGGCCGATCTTCACTTCGCCGTTGTCGGCCTTCTCGACGCCGGTGATGAGCTTCATCAGCGTGGACTTGCCCGCGCCGTTCGGACCGATCACGCCCACGATGGCGCCCGGCGGGATCTTGAACGACAAGTCGTCGATCAGCAGGCGATCGCCGAACGACTTGCTGACGTTCTTGAACTCGATCACTTCCTGGCCCAGGCGCTCGCCCGGCGGAATGAAGATTTCGTTGGTTTCGTTGCGGCGCTGGTATTCGACCGCGTTCAGTTCCTCGAAGCGGTTCAAGCGCGCCTTGCCCTTGGACTGCCGGCCCTTGGCGGCCGAGCGCACCCACTCCAGTTCCTTCTCGATCGCTTTCTGGCGCGACTTTTCCTGCTGCGCTTCCTGCTTCAGGCGCTGGTCTTTCTGTTCCAGCCATTCGGTGTAGTTGCCCTTCCACGGAATGCCGCGGCCGCGGTCGAGTTCCAGGATCCACTCGGCAGCGTTGTCGAGGAAGTAGCGATCATGGGTAACGGCTACCACGGTGCCGGGGTAGTTCTGCAGGAACTGTTCCAGCCAATCCACCGACTCGGCGTCCAAGTGGTTGGTCGGTTCGTCCAGCAGCAGCATGTCGGGCTTGGACAGCAGCAGGCGGCACAGGGCCACGCGACGCTTTTCGCCACCGGAGAGCGGCCCGATCTTGGCGTCCCACGGCGGCAGGCGCAGTGCGTCGGCGGCCACTTCCAGCTGGCGCTCCAGCGCGTGCGCGTCGTTCACGGCCAGGATGTTTTCCAGTTGCTGCTGTTCGGCGGCGAGCTTGTCGAAATCGGCGCCTTCTTCGCCGTAGGCGGCATAGACCTCTTCCAGGCGCTTCTGCGCGTCGAAGATCACCGACACGCCTTCCTCCACCGCCTGGCGGACGGTCTTCTCCGGATCCAGCTCCGGCTCCTGCGCAAGGTAACCGACCTTGATACCCGGCTGCGGACGGGCTTCGCCCTGGAAGTCCTTGTCGACGCCGGCCATGATGCGCAGCACCGTGGACTTGCCCGCGCCGTTCAATCCGAGCAGGCCGATCTTGGCGCCCGGGAAGAAGCTCAGCGAAATGTCCTTGATGATCTGGCGCTTCGGGGGAACGATCTTGCTGACCCCGTTCATGGTGTAGATGTATTGCATGCTGGCTCCGTGGGCATGCGCGAGACCGGCCCGGATGAGCGGGCGACGCGCAGGGCGTGGGTATTAAGCCGTCTAGTATAACGGCTTCTCTGTAAGCGCCGGTGACAACCGGGCCATTCCGTGCCGTCTTCTTGCGAGCCGTTGGACACGCGTTCGCCACTTTTCGCGCCGGTTGGGCCATGTCTTGCTGTCAGGCTGCGTGGCCTGCGAATGAGGCAGGTGGCGGCAGGCCGAATGGCGATAGGAACGGGATTCCCCGATGTGTTCGGCGCGCTGCGTAGCTGGGATGAGCGCGCGGCCACGTGGGCGCGTGCACGGGGCCCTGTCGCCGTGGGTTTGCACGAGTTGGTCTGCTTCGGCGTGAAGCAGGCTTCGGCCTGCCTGTTCGGCGGCAGCATGGTGCTGCTGCTGGGGCTCAGCTGGGCGTGCTATCCGCCGCATGCGCACCTGGCGCGCTACGACTTCCTCACGCTCGTCGCGCTGCTCATCCAAGGGGCGCTCATCATCAGTCGCATGGAAACGCCGGAGGAAGCGAAGGTGATTCTCCTGTTCCATGTGGTCGGCACGGTGATGGAAGTATTCAAGACCGCAATGGGTTCATGGATCTATCCGGAGCCCTCGTTGCTGCGCATCGGCGGCGTGCCGCTCTTCAGCGGTTTCATGTATGCATCGGTGGGCAGCTATCTTGCGCGGGTGTGGCGGTTGTTCGATTTCCGCTTTACGCGGCATCCGCCGTTTGCGGCCACCGTGTGGCTGGCCATGGCGATCTATGCGAATTTCTTCACGCATCACTTCATGCCGGACATGCGCTGGCTATTGTTTGCGGCCGTAGGGATGCTGTTTGGCCGTACCTGGGTGCATTTCCGTATCCGCCACGTGCATCGGCGCATGCCGTTGCCGCTGGGATTCTCGCTGGTGGCGCTGTTTATCTGGTTTGCCGAAAACATCGGCACCTTCACCGCGGCGTGGCGCTATCCCATGCAACACCATGGGTGGCAGATGGTGCCTCCGTCGAAGTTGGGATCATGGTTTCTGCTGATGATCATCAGCTATGTGATGGTAAGCGCCGTGGCCAGGCGTAAATCCGCTCGCTAGCCATATCTTCTTGATTTACCGTCAGTCTTTGGCGAGGGGTAGGGCCTTGTTACACCCGGCGCGAGAGCCGCTTTCAAGCGAATGCCATAAGCTCGGAGGTGGCCGCCATTCCCCCCGGCCATTACACTTTTAAGTCTTACCCCCAGTCATGCCACCCCACGAGGCCCGAATGTTCCCGAAGCAGCAAACCATTGCCGGTTATGACGATGAGCTGGCCAAGGCCATTGCCGACGAAGCCCGCCGCCAGGAGGACCACGTCGAGCTGATCGCTTCGGAGAACTACGCCAGCCCGCGCGTGCTGGAAGCCCAGGGCTCCGTGCTTACCAACAAATACGCCGAAGGCTATCCGGGCAAGCGCTACTACGGCGGTTGCGAATACGTGGACGTGGCCGAGCGCCTGGCCATCGAGCGCTTGAAGCAGCTGTTCGGCGCCACCTACGCCAACGTGCAGCCGCACTCCGGCTCGCAGGCCAACCAGGCGGTGTACTTCGCGCTGCTCAATCCGGGTGACACCATTCTCGGCATGAGCCTGGCGCATGGCGGCCACCTGACTCACGGCGCCAAGGTCAACATCTCCGGCAAGCTGCTCAACGCGGTGCAGTACGGCGTGAACGAGCACGGCCTGGTCGACTACGACGAAGTGGAACGCCTCGCGCTCGAACACAAACCCAAGATGATCGTGGCCGGCTTCAGCGCGTACTCGCAGGTGATGGACTGGGCGCGCTTCCGCGCGATTGCCGACAAGGTCGGCGCTTATCTGTTCGTCGACATGGCGCACGTCGCCGGTTTGATTGCCGCCGGCGTCTACCCCAGTCCGCTGCCGCATGCGCACGTGGTCACCTCCACCACGCACAAGACCCTGCGTGGTCCGCGCGGCGGTTTCGTGATCGCCAAGGATGCGAGCGAAGAGCTGGAAAAGAAGCTGCAGTCCATCGTGTTCCCCGGCATCCAGGGTGGCCCGCTGATGCACGTGATCGCCGCCAAGGCGGTGGCGTTCAAGGAAGCGCTGGAACCGGCCTTCAAGGACTACCAGGCGCAGGTGGTGAAGAACGCCAAGGCCATGGCCAAGACGCTGATCGAACGCGGCTACAAGGTGGTTTCCGGCGGCACCGAAAACCACCTGATGCTGATCGACCTGATCGGCCGCGAAGTCACCGGCAAGGATGCGGAAGCGGCGCTCGGCAAGGCACACATCACCGTCAACAAGAACGCCGTGCCGAACGATCCGCGCTCGCCATTCGTTACCTCCGGCCTGCGCGTCGGTACGCCTGCGATCACCACGCGCGGCTACAAGGAAGCGGACGTGGTCGAACTCACCCAATGGATCTGCGACGTGCTGGACGCCCCGGCCGATGAAAGCGTGATCAAGGCCGTGCGCGAGAAAGTATCGGCGCAATGCAAGAAATTCCCTGTCTACGGATAAGCATGATGAATACCGTGCACATCGGTTTGATCGGCGATCGCGACGACGGCGTGGTAGCGCATCGCGCGATCCCCGCCGCGCTGGCGATGGCGGCCGATGCAGCCGGTGTGGCGGTTCAAGCGCACTGGGTCGGCACCGAGACGGTGGGCGACGGCAGTGCGCTCGAAGCATTCGATGCGTTGTGGTGCGTGCCGGCGAGCCCGTACCGCAGCATGGATGGCGCCTTGACCGCCATCCGCCGTGCGCGTGAAGCGCAGGTGCCGTTCCTGGGAACCTGCGGCGGCTTTCAGCACGCGGTGGTGGAATATGCCCGCAACGTGCTGGGCTGGGCCGACGCCGATCATGCGGAAACCGCTCCGGACGCCGCGCGCCCGGTGATCGTGCCGCTGAGCTGCGGGCTGGTCGAAGTGCGCGACACGGTGAAGCTGCTGCGTGGCTCGCAAATCGCGGCCATCTACCAGGCCCAGGACATCGAAGAGGGCTATCACTGCCGCTATGGCCTGGGTAGTGGTTTCCGCGCAGCGATTGACGGCCATCCGCTGCGCGTCGCAGCCGTCGACGAACAGGACGATGTGCGCGCCTTGGAATTGGACGGCCATCCGTTTTTCATCGTTACGCTGTTCCAGCACGAACGCGCTGCCTTGCAGGGCGTCTGCCCGCCACTGGCGAAGGCGTTCGTCAGGGCCGCAAGCGAGCAACGTATCGGGAAAGCTGCCTGATCCATGCATTGCCCTTTCTGCCAGCACGAAGACACCCGCGTGATCGATTCTCGCCTCGCCGACGACGGCGCCACGGTGCGCCGCCGACGCGAGTGCCCGCAGTGCGGCGAGCGTTTCAATACCTTCGAAACGGCGGAGCTGAAACTGCCGGCGATCGTGAAGAGCGGCGAGCGGCGCGAGAGCTTTGACGAGCGCAAGCTGCGCACCAGCTTCGAGCGCGCCTTGCAGAAGCGCCCGGTGGCCAGCCACGACGTGGATGCCGCCGTGCGTGCGGTGATCGATGACTTGCGCAAGAGCGGCGAGCGCGAAGTGCCTTCGCGTTATGTGGGCGAGCTGGTGATGCGCGAGTTGAAGAAGCTGGACCAGGTCGCGTATGTGCGCTTTGCGTCGGTCTATCGCAAGTTCGAAGACGTGCATGCGTTCCGCGAAGAGATCGAGAAGCTGGAACGCGATTTGCCGGGTTTGGAGAGCTTACAGCTTTCGTTGCTGGGCGAAGCTGGTGCAGCCGCCGCGGCAAAGCGGGGGCATCGCAAGGGATAATTCATAAAAAACGCCGGAGATACCCGGCGTTTTTTCATGTGTCCCATTCCTCACCGTCATTCCGGCCTTCGCCCACTGCTGTCCGGGGAAATTTTTCGCCGTTCTTGCGGGAAAGCTAAAACGACGTCATTCCAGCGAAAGCTGGAATCCAGCGACTTGAAAATCTGCAAAGGCACTGGATTCCAGCTTTCGCTGGAATGACGAGCTGATGGCACTGAATTTCCATGGGAAATTTTCGATGCCGGGTGCTATGCCCGCGCATTTCTGAAGAACTTCATTTTCGCCGGACAGCAGTGGGCCTTCGCCGGGATGACGACCAGGCGAAATGGATCTCAGCGGCTAGCCCTGCGTCTCCAGCCAAGCTTCATCCGACCCCTCTTCCACACCCTCAAACAAGAAAGTCGACAAATACCGCTCACCCGTATCCGGCAACATCGCCAGGATCACGCTGCCTTGCTCAGCCTGCTGGGCATATTGCAGCGCGGCGGCCACGGTGGCGCCGGCAGAGATGCCGACGAAAATCCCTTCTTCCTTCGCCAATCGGCGCGAGGTATCGCGAGCGACGACGTCATCCACCGGCAGGTCAATGTCGAACACCTTGCGATTGAGCACCTCGGGCACGAAGTCCGGCGTCCAGCCCTGGATCTTGTGCGGCTGCCATGGCTTGTCCTGCAACATGGATGCGCCGACCGGTTCGGCGACCACGATCTTCACATCGGGCCGTGCAACCTTCAGCACCTCGCCCACACCGGTGAGCGTGCCGCCGGTACCCCAGCCCGTGACAAACGCATCCAGCCGCTTGCCGGCGAAATCGCGCAGGATTTCCGCGGCGGTGGTGTTGCGGTGGTAAGCCGGATTGGCCGGATTCTGGAATTGCCGCGGCAGGAACCAGCCATATTTCTTGGACAGCTCTTCCGCACGGCGCACCATGCCGGTGCCGCGCTCGGCCGCGGTGGTCAGCACGACCTTGGCGCCGTAGGCACGCATCAATTTGCGGCGTTCGATGGAAAAAGTTTCCGTCATCACCGCCACGAAGCGATAGCCGCGTGCGGCGCACACCATCGCCAGCGCCACGCCGGTGTTGCCCGAAGTGGCTTCCACCACCGTGTCGCCGGGCTTGAGCAGGCCTTTCTTTTCCGCATCGAGAATGACGGCGATGGCCAGGCGGTCTTTCACCGAGCCGCCGGGATTGAACGCTTCCACCTTGGCATACAGCGTCACGTGCGAAGGGGCCACACGGTGCAGGCGGACGATGGGCGTGTTGCCGATGGTATCGAGGATGTTGTCGTAGATCATGACGTGGCCCTTTGCGCAAGTAAGATTTCTAGGCTACTCCCGATTTTGCCGGCGCGACAAATGCCGGACGATCGCGCACACTGACGATCTTGCATATCCATATTCAGACGCTTCCATGACAGCTTCCGTGGTCGATGCTATGCACATGGCCCAGGCACTGCGCCTGGCCGAACGGGGTCTGTACACCACCCAGCCCAACCCGCGCGTGGGCTGCGTGATTGCCCACGGCGAACGAGTGGTGGGACAAGGCTGGCACGTGCGCGCCGGCGAACCGCATGCCGAAGTCTATGCCTTGCGCGAGGCGGGTGCGGAAGCGCGCGGCGCCACCGCCTACGTCACGCTGGAACCCTGCGCGCATCATGGCCGCACGCCACCCTGCGCCGATGCGCTGATCGCCGCCGGTGTCGGCCGGGTGGTCATCGCGGCGGAAGACCCATTTCCCCAGGTGTCCGGGCAGGGCATCGCCAAGCTGCGTGCTGCGGGCATCACCGTGGAAAGCGGCCTGATGCGGGAGGCGGCACGCGAGATCAACATAGGTTTCTTCAGCCGGATCGAACGCCATCGTCCCTGGGTGCGCGTGAAATTGGCGATGAGCCTGGATGGACGTACTGCGCTGGCCAATGGCGAATCGAAATGGATTACCGGCGGGGCCGCACGAGCAGATGTGCAGCGCTGGCGGGCACGCAGTTCGGCCATTCTTACCGGCGTAGGTACGGTGCTTGCCGACAACCCGCAACTTACCGTGAGGCTCCCTCTCCCCGCCGGGGATGGGGTTGGGATGATGGACGAATCTGGCCATCCATTCACGCCAGTGCGAGTGGTTCTCGACCGCCACCTGCGCACTCCCGCCGACAGCCATGTTCTGGACGGCCAAACGCCCACCCTTATGTTGCACGCTGCTTCGGCCATTCCCGACCACCGCTTTACGCGAGTGGAGTGCATCACCCTCCCCGAGCGCAACGGGGCCCTCGATCTACATGCCGCCCTTGCCTTGCTTGCTGGGCGTGGCTGCAGTGAATTGCATGTCGAAGCCGGCCCCACGCTATGCGGTGCCTTGTTTGCCGCAGGCCTGGCCGATGAACTGCTGATCTACATGGCACCATTGCTATTGGGCGACACGGCAAGGCCTTTGCTGACGTTGCCACCACTGGCCGATATGGCCGCGCGCTGGAAGCTCAACGTGCTCGATACCCGCGCCATCGGCCAGGACCTGCGTTTGCGCCTGCGGCCTGTTGGCTGATTTCACCTGTTTCGGAGTCATCCCGATATGAGTACGGCAAGCATCCGCTGGGGCATGATCGGTTGCGGCGACGTCGCCGAAATCAAAAGCGGCCCGGCCTTCCATCGCATCGAAGGTTCGGCGCTGGTGGCCGTGATGCGCCGCGATGGCAGCAAGGCGCGCGACTACGCGCAACGACACGGCGTGCCGCGCTGGTATGACGATGCCGCCGCCTTGATCGCGGATGCAGACGTCAACGCGATCTACGTCGCCACGCCACCTTCCACGCACAAGCCGTATGCATTGATGGCGATTGCCGCAGGCAAACCGGTGTACGTGGAAAAGCCGATGGCACGCGATCATGCCGAATGCGTGGCCATGCGTCGCGCGGCCCAAGACGCGAACGTGCCGGTGTTCGTCGCGTACTACCGCCGCTGCCTGCCGCGCTTCCACAAAGTGCGCGAACTGCTGTTCGATCAATATGCGATCGGTACGCCGCGCATGGTCAATGTCGTGCTGCACGAGCCGCATCATCCGCGCTATCACGACCCGGCGAATTTGCCGTGGCGCGTGCAGCCGACACTAGCCGGTGGCGGTATCTTCGTGGACCTTGCTTGCCATACCCTGGATATTCTGGATTGGCTGTTCGGCCCTATCGCCGCCGTCAGCGGACAAGCCAGCAATCAGCTTGGTGCGTATCCCGCCGAAGACAACGTGGCCATGTCCTTTGCTTTCGGCAACGGCATGTTGGGCACGGGCCTGTGGAATTTCGCAAGCTACCGGCATGAGGACCGCGTGGAGGTGATCGGCGATGCCGGGCGCGTCGTATTCGCCACTTTCGGCGATGGCCCCATTCGGGTGGACACTGTGCAAGGTGCCCAGGAATACACCGTGGCCAATCCGCCACACATCCAGCAGCCGCTGATCGAAACCATCGTCGCCGAGCTGCGCGGGCAGAAAGGGGCTTGCCCCTCGACCGCCGAGACCGCAGCCCGTACCGGCTGGGTGATGGATCAAGTGTTGCGTGACTATCGGCAACAAACCGGGCAAGTGTTCGCGTAGCCTGTCTCCAGGCACAAACGGCCGCCATCTCATTCGGTGCTAAACTTCGCCGGCCGATTTCGGCACTCACACAACAAACGTCTTCAGGGCGGGGCGAGATTCCCCACCGGCGGTAGGAACCGTAAGGTTCAAGCCCGCGAGCGCTTCCGGCCACGCCGGAAGGCCAGCAGATCCGGTCAAATGCCGGAGCCGACGGTCATGCTGTTCCGGTTCGCCGGGGCGGCTCACAGTCCGGATGAAAGAAGACGGCAGCATGCATCGCAGGTTTGCGATGCGTGTGCCAGTTGCCTTGGGGCGTTCCCACACATCAGGTTTTCGTGGAGAACGTTCATGTCTAAGCCTTACCAGCAAGGTCCAGCCATCTCCTGCAAGGAGGTGCGCTGATGTTTACCGGCATCATTCAAACCGTCGGCCGCATCGCGCGGCTGGAGCCGCGTGGCGGTGACGTGCGCCTGCACGTCGATACCGCCGATCTCGATCTTTCCGACGTGCAGCTGGGCGACAGCATCGCCGTATCAGGGGCGTGCCTTACGGTGATTGCGCTGGAGTCGCGCGGCTTTGCCGCCGACGTGTCCAACGAGACGCTGTCACTTACCACACTGGGCAAGCACCAGCCAGGCGATCCGGTGAATCTGGAAAAGGCGCTCAGGCTTGCCGATCGTTTGGGCGGCCATTTGGTGTCCGGCCATGTCGATGGCGTCGGCAAGGTCATTTCCATCGCGCCGGATGGCCGTTCGCAGCGCTGGACGTTCGAAGTGCCAGCGTCGCTGTCGCGCTACATCGCCTCGAAAGGCTCGGTGTGCATCGACGGCACCAGCCTGACCGTCAACGAGGTCAGCGACCATCGCTTCGGCGTCAACCTTATTCCGCATACGGTGGAACACACCGTTTTCCATGCGCGCAAAGCGGGTGATGCGGTGAACATCGAAGTGGACGTGGTGGCGCGCTACGTGGAGCGCTTGGTCGGTGGCGGCGAGGCATCGCGGATCGATGAGGCGTTTCTCAAACGGCACGGTTTCGCGTGATCAACGCTGCGACCACCCACACTGATGTCGCGGCCCATGGCTTTTTTGCCGTCATTCCCGCTTTCGCGGGAACGACGGCAGAAGAAAGCATGGCGCCCGGTAAATCCAAGGAATAGCCATGGCATTCAACACCATTCCCGAAATCCTCGAAGACATCCGCGCCGGCCGCATGGTCGTGATCCTCGACGACGAAGACCGCGAGAACGAGGGTGATCTGATCATGGCCGCGCAAATGGTACGGCCCGAAGACATCAACTTCATGGTGCGCGAAGCACGCGGCCTGCTGTGCCTTACGCTTACCGAACAACGCACGCGCCAGCTTGGCCTGCGCCCGATGGTGAGCGATAACACCTCGCCGTACCACACCAACTTTACCGTCTCGATCGAGGCGGCCGAAGGGGTCACCACCGGCATCTCCGCGCACGATCGTGCGCGCACCGTCCAGGTGGCGGTGAAGCCGGATGCCAAGCCGCAGGATCTCGCGCAGCCCGGCCACGTGTTTCCGCTTACCGCGCAGCCCGGCGGCGTGCTCACGCGTGCCGGCCATACGGAAGCCGGTTGCGATCTTGCTGCGCTTGCCGGCCTGGAACCGGCATCCGTACTGATCGAAGTGCTGCACGAAGACGGATCGATGGCGCGCCGCCCCGAGCTGGAAATTTTTGCCAGGAAGCACGGGCTCAAGATCGGCTCCATCGCCGACCTGATCCGCTACCGCCTGGAAACGGAAAAAACCGTGCAGCGCGTGTACGAAGACGACGTGCAGACCGAGTTCGGCTCGTTCCGCCTGGTGGCCTATCGCGACGCGATCCGCCACGGCCTGCACTTCGCCCTGGTGCGCGGCAGCGTGGATGACGGCCAGCCGGTACTGAGCCGCGTGCACGTGCGCAACACCTTGTCCGATGTGTTGCACCTGCAGCGTGAGGATCTCGGCCTCACCGTCACGGCTGCCCTGCGCCGCATTGCTGACGAAAACCGCGGCGTGCTGCTGGTGCTGTCCGGCGAGGACACGGCCGAAGCGCTGCTGCGCCGGCTCAATCGGCAGCCCGCACTGCAAGAACCCAGCGACCAGCACCAGGAATGGCGCCAGCTGGGATTGGGTGCGCAGATACTCACCGACCTGGGCGTGCATCGCCTGCGCGTGCTCGGCACACCGCGCAAACTGGTGGGGTTGGCGGGATACGGCCTGGAATTCGTCGAATATGCCGAATGATGCAGGAGGCAAGCGCCCCTCTCCGATGGGGAGAGGGGCTCAAGCAGGATCGTAAGCGCGCCTGACCATATTCATCACTGCCACTCGCCGCGCTTCGTGGCATCCTTCGACCGGTTGACACCCGCCCGAAGGAATCAGGATGAAGCTCGCCCGCCTGTCGCGTACCGCCGCTTTTGCCCGCACCGCCCTGTTCACCGCGCTTTCGCTGGCCTGCCTGACACCGGCCTTGGCAGACCAGGCCGCCTCGCCGGACCAGCGCGCCGACAAGCTGCTCAAGCGCATGTCGCTCCAAGACATGCATCACATGGTGCAGAGCTACAACGACATGATGGCCCTGCAGCAACCGCCGGGCAGCATTGGCGCGGCGGGCTATGTGCCGGCGCTGCCGAAGCTGGGCATTCCCGCCTTGCAGGAAAACGACGCCAGCATCGGCGTGCACAACTATCCGATCGACCAGGGGCCGGGCAAGCAGCCTGCGCATGTGCGTGGCGAAGAAGGCAATGCCACGCCACTGCCTTCCACGCTGGGCCTGGCGGCCACCTGGAATCCGCAGGTGGCGTATGCAGGCGGCCGCATGATCGGCGGCGAAGCGCATCGGCAGGGCATCAATGTCTTGCTGGCCGGCGGCATCAATCTCACGCGCGAGCCGCGCGATGGCCGCACCTTCGAATACCTCGGCGAAGATCCGCTGCTCGCCGCACGCATCGATGCTGGCGAAATTCGCGGCATCCAGTCGCAGCACGTCATTTCCACCATCAAGCATTACGCCTTGAACGATCAGGAAACCAATCGACTCACCGTCAGCTCCAATATCGACGAAGCCGCCATGCGCGAGTCGGATCTGCTCGCGTTCGAGTTGGCGATCGAAGAGGGCCATCCCGGTTCGGTGATGTGCGGCTACAACAAGGTCAACGGCGTGTGGGATTGCTCCAACAAACACTTGCTGGATGACATTCTCAAGGGCGATTGGAAATATCCCGGCTGGGTGATGACCGACTGGGGCGCCGATCACGGCGTGCAGGATGCGATGGCGGGCACCGACCAGGTCTCCGGCATCGATCACGCGACCGGCTTCAGCCTGGGGCAGACGTTCAGCAGCTTCGGCACACCGCTGCTGCAGGCGATCCAGAAGGGCGATATTCCGAAAAGCCGCCTGGAAGACATGACGCGTCGCATCCTGCGTTCTATGTACGCCGTGGGATTGTTCGAACACCCGCCGCAGAAGAAACCGCTGGATGCCGAAGCCGACGCCCTTGTCTCGCAGCACGCCGCCGAAGAGGGGATCGTGCTGCTGAAGAACGAGCACGATCAATTGCCGTTGCACAAGGAGATCAAGACCATCGCGATCATCGGCGGCCATGCCGATGCCGGCGTGCTCTCCGGCGGCGGTTCGGCGGAAGTGTGGCCGATTGGCGGTCCGGCGATCCCGGCTGTGAAAGGTCCGGATTGGCAGTGGAAAGTCTACGATCCTTCCTCGCCGTTGAAGGCGCTGCAGAAGCTGCTGCCGAACGCCAAGATCAGCTACGACGACGGCAGCGATCCCGCGAAGGCGGCAGCCTTGGCGAAATCCGCCGACGTGGCCATCGTGTTCGCCACGCAGTGGACCTGCGAAGGCGTGGATCAACCGAACCTTGCGCTGCCGGACAACCAGGACGCCTTGGTCGATGCCGTTGCAGCCGCCAACACGCACAGCGTGGTGGTGCTGGAAAACGGCGGTCCGGTAAAGATGCCGTGGCTGTCGAAAGTCGATGCCGTGGTGGAAGCCTGGTTCCCCGGTGCGCGCGGCGGCGATGCGATCGCCGCGGTGCTGACTGGCAAAGTGAATCCATCCGGACGCTTGCCGGTCACTTTCCCGCAGGACGAACAGCAACTGCCGCGCCCGCAGATCACCAACGCGCAGGAAGTCGACTACAACATCGAAGGCGCCGCCGTCGGCTACAAGTGGTTCGACAAGAAAAACCTGCAGCCGCTGTTCCCGTTCGGTTTTGGTCTTTCGTATAGCCGCTTCGACTACAGCGACCTGCACGTCAGCACGCACGGCGATCACGTGACGGTGAGTTTCAAGGTGAGCAACGTCGGCCAACGCGAGGGCAAGGATACGCCACAGGTGTACGTGAGCCTGCCGGGCGGCCTTGGTGAAGCGCCGCGTCGGCTGGCCGGCTTCGAGAAGCTGTCGCTTCAACCGGGCCAGAGCCGCACCGTTTCGGTCACCATCGATCCACGCCTGCTGGCGACGTTCGATGTGCCCGGGCATCAGTGGAAAATCGCGGCGGGGAGTTATCCGATCCAGATCGGACATTCGTCGCGCGACTTCGTGTTGAACGGTGCGGCGGCGGTGGCGGCGTCCACGCTGGCACCATGATGTCGTAAACGCGCAATGCGCACGTCGTAGGCTGGGATGAAATCCCAGCATCGGGAAATTTGGAAAAGCTGGGATTTCATCCCAGCCTACAGCCCGGCCTCCGGCGGGGTGACGAACGAATAGCATTCGCACGGCCACAAATTGTCCGAACGATGCCGCAACAGATCTCGGGTCCGTCAGCCCGAATGGTATAGATTGCCCATCCTCATCAACGGATTGTCAAAGTACTTATGCAGGCACCTGCCTCCTGCCACCTTCGCCTGATCGCTCCCTCCGGCTACCCGCACGACCGCGAAGCCATGACGCGCGGCATCATGCGCTTGAATGATGCAGGGTGCCTGGTAGACGGCACGGACGTGATCGATCGCACCGAACTGCGTTACGCCGGCAGCGACGTGCAACGCGCGGCTGACATCAACAACCTCGCCACGCTGGATGCGTTGCCGGACATCGCCATGTCGATCCGCGGCGGCTACGGTGCCACGCGCCTGCTCGAACACCTGCACTACGACGCCTTGCGCGAACGTCTTGCCGGCCAACCCTTCGCATTGCTCGGCCACAGCGATTTCACGGCACTGCAAATGGCGCTGTATGCCAAGAGCGGCCTGGTCACCTTCGGCGGCCCCATGCTCGGACCGGACTTCGGCGCGCAGCGGCTCAGCCCGCTGACCTGGCGACATTTCTGGCGCACGCTCAGCTCGCCGCACGGCAATGCCAGCTGGGACTGCGGGGAGCAAACGGAACTGGCGGTGGAAGGGCCGCTGTGGGGCGGCAATCTCGCCATGTTGTGCAGCCTGTTGCAGACGCCGTACTTCCCGCGTATCGAGGGCGGCATCCTGTTCGTGGAAGACATCGGCGAGCCGCCGTTCCGGATCGAGCGCTTGCTTTATCAGCTGCATTTGTCCGGCGTGCTGAAACAGCAGCGCGCGCTGATCCTGGCCGATTTCACCCAGTGCCGTCCGGCCCCTTATGACAACGGCTATGACCTGGCCGATGGGTTCAACCAGATCCGGCGCGTCGCCGGCATTCCGGTGCTCTCGGGCATGCCGTTCGGCCATGCGGCGGACAAATTCACCCTGCCGTTCGGCGTGCCGTCGCGGCTGCGCGTGGTAGGGCGGAGGGCAAGCCTGGACTTCCACGGCTATCCGCATCTGCGCCGCCCCCACGAACCTTCCATGGCCTGAACGGCACTCACGGGACCGTGGGCTGGGGTGACGATCCCAGCTCCTGAGCGCTTTCCGATGCTGGGATTGTCGTCCCCGCCTACGTGGCACTCGCCAAAACCCGTAAAATACCCCGCTTGCCATGGGCAGGCCGCCCAGCACAGGAATCCATGCAGCATGAAGATCATCGAAGGCGATTTCGCCACGCCCAAGGGCCGTTTTGCCATTGTCGCCGGCCGCTTCAACGGCTTTGTCGTCGAACCGCTGGTGGCCGGGGCACGCGACGCACTGGTGCGCCACGGCGTGAGTGACGATGCCATCGACGTGATCCGCGTACCGGGCGCATGGGAAATCGGCCTGGCCGCGCACAAGCTGGCGCACTCGGGCCAATACGCCGCGGTCATCGCGCTGGGTGCGGTGATCCGCGGCTCCACCCCGCATTTCGATTTCGTCGCCGGCGAATGCGCCAAGGCGCTGACCCAGGCCGCCTTGGGTTCGGGCGTGCCGGTGTCCTTCGGCGTGCTCACCACCGACACCATCGAACAGGCGATCGAGCGCTCCGGCACCAAGGCCGGCAACAAGGGCGCCGATGCCGCCATCGCCGCGCTCGAGATGGTCAACCTGTACGGAAAGCTGTAATGCACTCGCGTCCCGAAGGCATCGATCTCGCCGCGCGCTCGCGCGCTCGCCGCCGCGCCCTGCAGGCGCTGTATGCCTGGCAGATGAGCGGCAGCTCGATGAAGTCGGTGATCGACCAGTTCCGCCACGAACAGGATATGGAAGTGGCGGACCTGGAGTATTTCGAAGATCTGCTGCGCGGCGTGGAACAGCACGTCCCCGAACTGGATGAAGCGCTGAAGCCGTACATCGACCGCGAGGTCGAGCAGATCGATCCGATCGAGCGCGCCGCGCTGCGTTTGGCCGCCTATGAATTGAAGCACCGGCCGGACGTGCCGTATCGCGTGATCATCAACGAGGCGATCGAAGTGACCAAGCGCTTCGGCGCGGATCATGGGCACAGCTATGTGAATGGTGTGCTGGATAAGCTGGCGGCACACGTTCGGGGTGCGGAGAAACAGGGATAACCCGGCAACTCGTTTCAAAGCGCACGTCATTCCGGCGAAGGCCGGAATCCAGTTAAATACACAGTGCGAAGCACACAAAACCCTCTTGAGATGTGTGCTGCGCACGGCATGTTTGCACTGGATTCCGGCCTTCGCCGGAATGACGGCAAGGCGAAAGTGGACGGTCTGGCAAGCGCGGACGTCTACGCAAAGAGGCCACGGCAAAATCCATGGAATTCTCCCTCATCGACCGCATCCGCAATCTCACCGCGCAACATCGTGATGATGTGCGCCTGGGTATCGGCGATGACGCTGCACTGCTCACCGTACCAACCGGCCAGGAACTGGCCGTCGCCATCGACACCATAGTCGAAGGCGTGCATTTCCCCGTTGGCACCGATGCAGCCGATATCGGCTGGAAAGCGCTGGCCGTCAATCTTTCCGATCTTGCCGCCATGGGCGCCACGCCGGCCTGGGCATTGCTGGCGTTGACCTTGCCCAGTGCGGATAGCGCCTTTGTCGACGGTTTTGCCGCGGGTTTTGCGCAACTGGCGCAAACGTACCGCCTTGCGCTGGTCGGCGGTGACACCACGCGCGGCGCGTTGACGATCAGCGTGGCCGTACACGGTTTCGTGCCGCCCGGCAAAGCGCTCGCACGGGCGGGGGCGCAGGCAGGCGATGCCGTGCTGGTGACCGGCACATTGGGCGATGCGGCCGGCGGGTTGCGCTGCGTACAAAACTATCGCCATAGCGACGATGCACAAACCCGTTATCTGATCGAGCGCCTCAATCGTCCCACGCCCCGCGTGGCGGCAGGCTTGGCCCTGCGCGGTCGTGCCAGTGCGTGTATCGATGTTTCCGATGGCCTGCTTGCGGATCTGGGGCACGTCTGCGCAGCCAGCCGCGTTGGCGCCGAACTCGATGCGGCGCTATTGCCGCGTTCATCGGCGCTGCTCGATCTGTTCGACGAAAGCACCTCGCGCGACTTCGCCCTGAGCGGCGGCGACGATTACGAATTGTGCTTCACCGTGCCGGCGCAGCAGGTTGCCGCCGTGCAAGCCGACCTGGCCAAGCTGGGTTGCGGCGCGACACGCATCGGCCGCGCGGTGGAAGGCGAGGGCATCACGGTGCGCGATCGCGACGGACACCCCCTCGCATCGCGCCGCCCAGGCTGGGATCACTTCAACGCATGAGCGAGCGCAAAGTTCTTACGCCAACACAACGCCGCGCGCTGCTCGCGACCCCGGCCGGCTGGCTCGCCTGTGGTTTCGGTTCGGGGCTCGCGCCGTTAGCGCAAGGCACCTTCGGTTCGCTCGCGGCGATCTTGCCTTGGTTGTTGTTGCGCCAGCTTTCGGTGCCGCTCAACGTACTGGTGATCGTCATGGGTTTTGCCATCGGCGTATGGGCTTGCGACGTCGCCGGGCGTGCCTTGGGCGTGGATGATCATCGCAGCCTGGTATGGGACGAATTCATCGGCCAATGGATCGCGTTGCTGCCCGCGTTGCTGGCGCCGTGGTGGGCGGTCGCGCTCGGCTTTGTGTTGTTCCGTCTGTTCGACGTGTGGAAACCATGGCCCATCCGTTATCTGGACAAGCATCTGAAAGGTGGATTCGGCGTGATGGTGGATGATGTCATCGCCGGTGTGTTTGCCGCCGTCGCGTTGAAGCTGGCGCTTACTTACGCATGAGGTTCGTAGGCTGGGATGACAATCCCCGCCTCTTGGTGTTTCCGGATGCCTGGATCGTCATTCCCGCCTACGCCCCGATGTCCTTGGGTTACTTGCATGGACCTTGTTATCGTAGGCGCCTCTTCCAGGTATCCAAGGTGCGCCGCCATGAGCATGGCATGGACGAAAAGGCTGACGGTCTCGGCGATCGTGTCGCTGCTTGCGGCCGTCTACGCCGCCCACGCACAAGACGCGCAGCCGCAGCCGCAACCTCCGGCGCCCGCTGCCGATGCACCGGCCTATCTCACGCAGCACTTCAGCTTCGACGCGCTCGCGCCGGATGTGCAAGCCGCGATCGCGCACGCGAATCTTGCATCCGTCCCCTTCACAAAAATCACCTTGCATACCAGCGATACGGTCACGTCGCCGGATCACCCGCAGCCTTCCAGGTTCAGCACGGCGATGACCTTGGAAAATGCGGGCCACGGCTTGGTGCGCCGCGTGGAAGCGGTGCGGGACGACAAAGGCAATACCGTCGCAACGCAGTTGGAGCTGACCTATCGCGGCTATTTCTCATTCCTGACACAGGGTATTGCACCGCAGGCGAACTCCGTTCCGCCCGTGCGGGCCGTGCGCAAGGTGCTGCGCTTGGATACCGGCAGCAACGGCCACCTGGCCTTCGTCTATCTGTATGGCATGACGAGTGCGCAAACCTTTCCGGATCCTGGCCAGTTCCTGTGTGACAGCGGCAAGAGCTACAGCGCGTCGCAGCTCAATCCAGCCATCGAAGGGCAGGCGATCGCGTTGAACTGTCGTGTGATCGACACGAACGGCATCCAGACGGACAAGGTCACGCTGGCCTATCTCGACAAATATGCCGTTGCGGTCACATTGCGTTCGCAGAATGCGCAGCGGACGGTTGATAGCACGGTCGTCGATTTCAACATCCATTGACATGCACACATAACGCGCAACGGAGAATCATGCCATGCAATACCGCCGCCTTGGCCGCACCGGCTTGCAGCTGTCCGCGCTGTCCTTCGGCGCGTGGGTTACGTTCGGTCGCCAGGCCGGCCGTTCGGAAGCGCGCGATTTGCTTGCCATGGCCTGGGATCACGGCGTCAATTTTTTCGACAATGCCGAAACCTACAACCACGGCGAAGCCGAGCGTCTGATGGGTGATGTGCTGGCGGATCTGCGCTTTCCGCGCGACAGCTATTGCGTGTCGAGCAAGGTGTATTTCGGTGCGGCAGAAAAACCGCGGCCGACACAGCGAGGCTTGTCGCGCAAGCACGTGATCGAAGCTTGCCACCAGGCGCTGGAACGTTTGCGCGTGGGCCACCTGGATCTTTATTTCTGCCATCGCCCCGACCCGGAAACGCCGATCGAGGAAACCGTCGCCGCCATGGATACGCTGATCCGACAGGGCAAAGTGCTTTATTGGGGCACCAGCGAATGGCCCGCCGCAGCGATTCACGAAGCGCACCGCCTCGCGCAAGCCATGCACATGTATGCCCCAGTGGTGGAACAGCCGCAATACAACCTGCTGCATCGCGAACGCGTTGAGCAGGAATACGCGCCGCTGTATGCCAGCTACGGCATGGGCACCACCATCTGGTCGCCACTGGCTTCCGGTTTGCTGAGCGGCAAGTACAACCAGGGCGTTCCCGATGATTCGCGTCTTATGCAGCCGGGTTACGAGTGGTTGCGCGACATGGTGCTGGGTGAAGGCGGTGAACGCGTGGCAAAGGTAAAACATCTTCCTGCCATAGCCGCAGAAGTGGGTGCCACGCCGGCGCAACTTGCGATTGCCTGGTGCCTGGCCAATCCGAACGTATCGACGGTGTTGTTGGGTGCAAGCAAGAAGGAGCAGCTGGAGCAGAATCTTGGCGCGCTGGAGCTGTTGCCGCGGTTTGACCTGGGGTTGAAGGAAAGAATCGAGCAAGCGCTGGCTTGACGATCTGCTGATGCGTGGGCGAGGGCGGCGGTTGCCGTCCTCGCCCGTGGAGTCTTGCTCAATTAACCTTTACCCCCGTTCCGTTAAGCGCAACGCCGACCCCGTCAGCGATAACGACAATCTTGGTGCCGTCGGGCGAAATGTAGCCCGTGACTGCTACGGGTATGCCTGCAAGAACTGCGTTGGCAGTGATGGTGCAATCACTGCTGATCGTGTAGTTAAGCGCCTCCGTCGTGTTCCCATTCAAGAGACCACCGCTTTCCGTGTAGGCGATGTTGGCATTAGCCGTGCCATTACCATTCGCGTTGATCTTCGCTATGACGAAAATATTCACTCCGGCTGCAAGGGTGGCGTTTTCGGTGGTGGCAAGGTATTTGCCCGATAACGTCGCATTGGAGCAAGTGGTCTGGGCCATCGCATGGCCCGCAAACAACAACGCGCACAAACATACGAGACGTTTCATGCTGCTCTCCTTGTTGGCCGCACCATGCGGCTGCGGGATGCTAAGGCGCGAAACACCTGCAAGTTGCGCGCGCGATCACGAAAAAAACGGTGACAGAGCGCGAAAACGGGGCCAGGTTGCGTCATGCAATCTCGCTATTCGTGGCGCGTGTTGCAGCGGCATACGCGGGTGGCCATTCCGGCGGCCGCAAACCTGCCAGGGCTGGAATGGTTGTCCACTGGCTGCCGCGTGCAGACGCCCCGTAAGCCATGGCGACGGTGCCGTGCACCGGCAGCGACCAGGCAACCTTTTTCGTTTTGGCCGGCACAGACCACTGCTTATGAGTTTTTTTTGGCGCCCGGCGTGATCGTGCCGGGTGCCCGCATGCACCTGACTCCATCTTGGAGATCATATGAATAGCGCGTCGCATGAGTGCACGAACCAGGCGTCGTCAAGCTCCAGCAGCATCCATATTCGCACCAGTCCTTACGCCGGCGATGTGGATTTTTCCACATTGGATCGGCGCGACAGGGACGGCGGCGCATCGATCGACATGGTTTCGCTGGCCGATTTGCTGCGCAATTCGTTCGTGTATCCGCCGCACACCATCTATAGCGATGTGAAGATCCTGACTACCGGCTTTGCCGTGCAACCCGGCACGCAGGACGAGCTGCGTTTTCAATTCCCTTATCAGTCCGCCTCGGCCACGGCGCGGCCGCCTTCCCATGCCGTGAGCGACGATGCATTGCTGCGCTCTTACCATCGGCTGCTCACGCAATCCGTGCAGCGATGTACGACGCACGTGAAGGCGCCATGGTTTTTGCAGAGCGGCGGCAAGGATTCGACCTCCGTGGCGATTGCCGTCGCGGATGTTCGGCCTGATACCACCTGCCTTACCTATCTGGGCGGCAAGGAGGAAAACGAAGTCGAATCGGCACGTTTCGTGGCGCGCCGGGTCGGCCTGCGTCATGAAGCGCTGGTGTGCGATCCGCGGCGTGCCTACGACCGCTACCTGGCGATGATCCCGCGGATGCCGCTGTTGACGGCGGATTTTGCCATGTTGTCCTACGCCGACCTCGCCACCGAAATAGGTCACCACCACGGCGATGGCATCATCGACGCCATGGGCGTCGATCTGTTCTTTGGCGTGCCCATGCATCTGCGGGACTACCTGATCATTGGGCTGGCAAGGCAGATGGCCATACCTGCCGCATGGCTCACCTATCCGTTCGTCCGCCAAAACTTCAAACTTTGCTTTGCGCTAGCCAGCCTGCAAATGAATCCGTTCGAGCGCTACATCCCCGGCTCGCGTTTCAGCGATCGCGAGGTGGATGCGCTGTTCGGCTGGAGCGCGTCGGTGCAATCGCGCCAGCGCATGGACGTATTCCAGGATGCCGTGCGGGCTGCGCCGTCGGCGGAAGGCGTGCGGCGTATCGTCCTGGCCATGCTGGAAGCAGGCGGCTTCGCCAAGAGCCTGTATTGCGCGAACTCGCTGGGCTTGCGCATGGCCTATCCGTATTGCGACAAGCCGTTTTGCGAATGGCTATTCAACGACGTGCCGGACGATCGCCTGGTCGGTCGCCACGGTTTGAACAAGGTCTTGCAACGCCGCTATATCGCGCGGCATTTCCAGCAATTGCCTTATGTGCAGCACAAGGGTTCATTCCGCTTCGACGTGCCAGGCCTGGCACGGCAATGCTTCGAGCAGGTGCACGCGTTCGCCTTGCAAGCACGGGCGATCCTTCCTGGGGCGGCGGCGTGGCTGGAGGGGCATCGCCATTGCCTCGGGAATAAATTCTTCGCCTCGAAGTTCTACCTGCTCGCGGTAACGCTGCCGTGGCTGCTTAGCCGCACGAGCCGCACGACGGCCGTGGCGAACGATGATGAAGCGTTGCGCGTGACCTCCTAGGCCGCAAGAGCGCGCCGGGGCCGCTTGACTCACAAATGAGAATCATTATCATCCTGTTGTCCCTCGACGATGGAGTCCCGCATGTCCACGACCGGCACGCTACTCACCCTTTCGCGCCTGCCGCAGCCGCCGATGCTGTCCCGTGCGAACGAGCCGGATGTCCCGGCAACCCCACCGATCCGCCGCATTTCCAGCCAGCGCCTGCTGGCTGGCGAACGCGAGCTGGTGATCCAGCACATGGGCAGCGAATACCACCTGCGCCTCACGCGCAACGGCAAGCTGATCCTTACCAAGTAACCCACTCCCTCCGCCAGCGCCAACGCCAGCCGGGTCTTCATGCAGGAGATCGCCATGTTCGACTGGCTTGCGTCCCCTCCCACGTTCTGCCGCCATGCGCCGCGAGCGGCCGTATCGCGTCGTACTCGGCTCATTACGCCGCGTGCATTGATCGAGATGCTTCCCGGACTCGGCAGCGTGCTTTACTTCCATGCGGCCGCAAATAGGGCATTTCCTCCAGCGCTACCGCAAGGCTTGGTGGTGCAGCGAGCTTTCCTGCCTTTGCTTGGTGCGCACAAGCTGACGTCAATCAGCGCGGTCACTGATGATGGCCCACGCGAATGGTGCGAATGTGTCGATGCTCTCGGCCGCACGCAGGCGCGATGGCATTTGTTGCCAGACACCGACTATCTCGGCTGGGATGCTATGACTGCATCCTGCGTGGCACACATCGCCCCGCCTGTGGAAACGGAACCCTTTCGGCCGGATTGCGCCAGTGTGGTGAATTTCCGCTTGCGCCGCGTTGGCGGATTGGCGCTACTGGAGCGGCGGGACGCAACCGTGCTCTCATCGCTCGGCAGCCGTATCGCCACCAGCATCGCGCGCGCGGAAGCTTTGATGTTGCAGGCGTAGTCAAGGGTGACTTGCCAAATGGTGTCATCAATGGCGCCATTTTCTTCATGGACAGGATCGTTCGGTTCAGCGACCTTCAACAGCTGTGCACGCACTTCTTCGGCATTCGGAAAATCGTCGCGGACGCTGTGCCTGCACCGCGCCCGCAGTGTTCAGGCGTGCCTTGTAGATACGCACGCAAGGGGCATCGTTCCGGCCGGCGTGAAAGGCATACAGCAAAGTATGCGTAGTCTTGCTTTTGGTGCTGGATGGCTTGCGCCCCGCCCGAGTCACCTCCTCGCGAAAGTGCTCCAGCCAGCGCAACATTTCGGGGCGGATGGCAGCGGCGCCGTGGGTCGGCTCTTGCAAAGTGGCCAGCAGCAGGGCCGCCGCGTGTTTGCAACGATAGCCCACGGGGCTCGAGCATTCAGCGCGTTCTACTCGTGGCCGGCTGCTGCCTGAGAAGTGAACCCTCGGTCCGGTAGGGGATGAATTCGGACCCTTGCACCGTGCCGCGCAAAGTGCGGCCATCCCAGTTGAGATCGGAGACCTTGCGCAGACAGCCCATCGCCTTGGCGACGGTGTGCTTGCCAAACCATGTGGCGACTTGATCGCGGGTGTAAGTAACGCTCATTGCTGTCAGGCGGTGGTCGATGCTGCGCGAGGGTGCAGCGCGCTAGTGTGCAGGGCGAACGGGTGCGACGAAACCCCGATGCGGCCCGCTGTCCGCTGTCCGGGAGGTGTCCGCGGACAGCGAGTCTGATGGCCATGGCCAACGCAAGTGTTTGAATAAAGGCGCGTAATTTGTGCGCTCTGCGCTGGCACGCGGATTGCTGAGCATGGCGTAGGGGCCGCACTGTCCGCGGCCAAGGACCTTATCCATGATTCGTGACACTTCCGCCCAGGACAAACTGATCGAGGTCAAGTCCAGTCCCAAGAAGAAGGCCTTGTGGATCGGCGGCGCCATCGTCGCCGTGGTCGCATTGGCCCTGTTCCTGCCGAACGTCACACGCCTGTTTTCCGCCGATGCCTCGGTAAGCGCGTCCAGGCTGGCATTCGCCACCGTGCAGCGCGGGCCGTTCATACGCGATATCGCGGCCGAAGGCCAGGTGGTGGCGGCGGTGAGCCCCACGCTCTACGCCACCTACGGTGGCGCCGTCACGCTGCAGGTGCATGCCGGCGATACGGTGAAGAAAGGCCAGGTGCTGGCGGTGATCGACAGTCCGGAGCTGAAAAACAAGCTCGCCCAGGAAGAATCCAACGCCGACGCCATGGAAGTGGACTACCAGCGCGCGCAGATCGATGCGCGGCAGAAGCAGTCGCAGATGCAGAAGGCGTACGACAACGCCAAGATCGACGAGGAAACCGCCGCGCGCGACTACCAGCGCTACGACAAGGCGTACAAACTCGGCGGCGTGCCGCAGATGGACGTCGACAAGGCCAATGACGCGCTGGAGAAAGCAAAGATCGCGCTGGCGCACGCAAAGGCCGACCTGAACCTGGGCAACGACACCGGCGTTTTCGACATCAAGGCCAAGAAGCTGGCGCATGATCGCCAGGTGCTGATGGTGCAGGACCTGCAACGGCAGGTCGACAACCTCAACGTGCGCTCGCCGGTGGATGGCCAGGTGGGCCAGTTGTTCATCGCCGAACGCGCCACGGTGGCGAAGGATGCACAACTGCTCAGCGTGATCGATCTGTCCGCCTTGGAAGTGGAAGTGAAAGTGCCCGAAAGCTTCGCGCGTGATCTCGCCGTCGGCATGAGCGGCGAAATCAGCGGCAACGGCAATACCTGGAAGGGCTTGGTCAGCGCCATCTCGCCGGAAGTGGTGAACGGCGAAGTGGCCGCGCGCGTACGCTTCGATGGCGGCACGCCCAAGCAGTTGCGCCAGAACCAGCGCCTCTCCGTACGCATCCTGCTCGACCACCGCGAAAACGTGCTCACCGTGCAGCGCGGATCCTTCGTGGACGAGTCCGGTGGCAGCTACGCCTACGTCGTACGCGATGGCATGGCCACCAAGATGCCGATCCGCGTGGGCGAAAGCAGCATCGACAAGGTGGAGATCCTCGATGGCCTCAAAGAAGGCGACAACATCGTGATCTCAGGTACCGACAATTTCAAAGGCGCGCAGCGCGTCGTGATAAGCCGTTAATGGCCAAACCCAGAAGGAATGACACCATGCTGAAAATGACGCATCTCTCCAAGGTCTACCGCACCGAAGTGGTGGAAACCTACGCGCTCCGCGATTTCAACATCGACGTGAAGGAAGGCGAATTCGTCGCCGTGACCGGTCCGTCCGGTTCCGGTAAAACCACCTTCCTCACCATCGCCGGCCTGCTCGAAACCTTCACCGGCGGCACGTATCACTTGGATAACCTTGACGTCAGCAATCTCGACGACAACGCGCGCTCGAAGATCCGCAACGAAAAAATCGGCTTCATCTTCCAGGCCTTCAACCTGATACCGGACCTCAACGTGTTCGACAACGTGGAAGTGCCGCTGCGCTACCGTGGCATGAAGGCGCCGGAGCGCAAGGAACGCATCATGGGCGCGCTGGAACGCGTCGGCCTCGCCTCGCGCGCCAAGCACTATCCGGCCGAACTCTCCGGCGGCCAGCAACAGCGTGTCGCCATTGCGCGTGCGCTCGCCGGCAGCCCGCGCCTGCTGCTCGCCGACGAACCCACCGGCAACCTGGATACGCAGATGGCGCGCGGCGTGATGGAACTGCTGGAAGAAATCCATCGCGACGGCGCAACCATCGTCATGGTCACGCACGATCCGGAACTGGCCGCGCGCGCGCAGCGCAACGTGCACATCATCGACGGCCAGGTGGTGGATCTGGCGGAGGATCCGCGCTTCCACACTGCATACACGGCGGCCGCAGGACAAGTACGCAGCTAACAACAACGCCCTCCCCTGCGCGCAGGGGAGGGCAGGGGCGGGATAAGCGAGCGGAGCTCGCGTCCGGCAGCGCCGGACTGCGCGGGCACGGACGGACATTGCCGCGAGCTTGGCTTGACCCTACCCCAACCCTCCCCTACTGCAGGTAGGGGAGGTAGCAGATCGCGGCAAGACCACTTGCACGCTGCCTTCATCCCTCAAACCAAAGAGCCCATGTTCGCCTACTACCTCCAACTCGGTCTGCGCAGCCTCAAGCGCAATCCCGTGCTCACCGCGTTGATGGTGATGGCGATTGCCTTTGGCGTCGCCGCGTCGATGATCACCTGGTCGGTATTTCGCGTGGTATCGGGCAACCCCATCCCGTGGAAATCCAGCCAGCTCTACAACGTGCAGATCGACAACCGCGGTCCGCAATACGACGACCCGCCGAATGAGCCGCCGGAAGCGCTCAACTACACCGATGCCATGGCACTGATGCAAGCCCACAAAGCGCCGCATCAAACCTTGTTGTATGACATCGGACCTTCTGTACTGCCCCAGAATCCGAACGATCTCCCGACCACGGCCTACGGCTACGCCACCAGCGCCGACTTCTTCAGCATGTTCGACGTACCGTTCCAATACGGTTCGCCATGGACGAATGCCGATGACGACGCGCACGCGGCAGTCGCGGTCATTGGCAATGAGCTGAACAAGAAGCTGTTCGGTGGCGCCAACAGCGTCGGCCGCGAGGTCACGCTGGCCATGCATGCGTATCGCATCGTGGGCGTGACCGGCCACTGGGACCCGAAGCCGCGCTATTACGACGCCTACGACGGCATGGAGTTCTATCCCGATCCGCCCCAGGTGTTCATCGTCTTCAACCGGGCCATCGACCTGCACGTGGGCATGACCGGGCGCAACAATTGCGGCGGGTCGCCGGCGCATTTCTCAAGCGACGAAGAGTGGCTGCATCGCGAATGCGCCTGGATTCCATTCTGGGCGGAACTTCCAACCCAGGCCGACGCGCAGAAATACCGGGCGTTCCTTGAGGCTTATTCCGCCGAACAGCAGCGAGCTGGACGCTTTCACTGGGCGCCCAACGTGCGGCTGCGCAATGTGACCGAATGGATGGCATACAAAAAAGTCGTGCCATCAGAAAGCCGCATTTCGTTGTTCGTCTCGATCGGCTTCTTCATCATCTGCCTGGTCAATACCATCGGCTTGCTGCTCGCCAAATTCATGCGCCGCTCGTCGGAAATCGGCGTGCGCCGTGCGCTCGGTGCGACCCGTCGCGAAGTGTATGCGCAGTTCCTGATGGAAGCGGCCACGGTCGGGTTGGCCGGCGGCGTGCTGGGCCTGTTGCTGACCGTGACGGGCATGCAGGGCGTCGGCCTGTTGTTCGAACCGGATGTGGCGCAACTGGCGCGCGTGGACGTGTCGCTGTTGATCACGACGCTCGTCGTGTCGGTGCTGACTACGGTTATCGCCGCGTTCTATCCGACCTGGCGTGCGGCGCAGGTGCAGCCGGCATGGCAGCTGAAGTCCAACTGAGGCGATGACGAGATGACGATGCAGATCAAGCCCATCCTCGCCGCCATGCGCCGCCACAAGGCGGGCACCATCCTGATCGGATTTCAAATCGCCTTGACGCTGGCGATCGTGTGCAATGCGCTGTTCATCATCCATGGGCGCATGGCCCGGGTCAGCCGTCCGTCGGGCGTGGACGAGACCAATCTTTTCGTCATATCCAATATATGGGCGGGCAACCTGTCCGACCGCCAGACGGCGGCGCAGATTCAAGCTGACCTGGCTGCCTTGCATCAGCTTGGCAGCGTGGAGGACGCGACGGCGCTCAACAGCTTTCCGCTTCACGGCAGCGGCTGGGACAACTTCATCCGCATGAAACCCGAGCAGGTCCACATGACCACGGACTCGTCGATCTATATGGCGGATGACCACACGCTCAATACGCTGGGCGTGAAGCTGATCGCCGGGCGCAACTTTACGCCCAACGAAATTCAGGCGCTCTCGATTCAAGATATGAGTTCATGGCCGGTGGTCATCGTCAGCAAGGATCTGGCGAAGCTGCTTTTTCCCAAGGGAGATGCACTAGGCAAACAGATCTACGCCGCCAACAACAATACGCCATCCACGATCATTGGCATCAGCGATACGTTGCAGTCGCACATGATGGATAGCGACGACAACGCCTTTGCCTACAACGCCGTGCTGGTGCCGATGCGCGAAGTCGGCAGCGGTTATGTCCATTACCTGGTTCGTGCGCGCCCCGGACAGCTTGCCGCAGCGATGCGCGCTGCACCGAAAGCATTGATCGCGCAAAGCCACATGCGCATCTTCGAAGCCGGCGACGGCATCATGACCTTCGCCCAGGTGCGTGCCAAAGCATACGAGCGCGACTACGGCATGGCTGTGCTCCTGGCCATCGTCAGCGCCGTGCTGCTGGCGATCACGGCGGCGGGCATTGTCGGCCTCACCAGTTTCTGGGTGGGCCAGCGGCGTCGGCAAATCGGTGTCCGGCGTGCACTGGGGGCAACGCGAGGCGACATTCTCGGCTACTTCATGACCGAGAACCTGCTGATTGCAGTAGGCGGCATCGTCGTTGGGACGCTGTTGGCCGTGGGTATCAATCTTTGGATGGTGACGCATTACGGCGTGGCGTATCTGTCCGGCAGCTACCTGCTTGCCGCTGCCGTCGCGCTGCTTTTGCTTGGGCAAGGCGCCGTGTTTGCGCCGGCGTTGCGTGCCTCGCGCGTATCGCCGATTGAAGCGACGAGAACGGCATGAACACACCTTCGTATCAGCGGCAAGGGGAATAGCGGAATGCTGGCCTACTATTTTCAACTCGGCCTGCGCAGTCTCAAGCGCAACCCCATGCTCACCGCGCTGATGGTGATGGCGATCGGCTTTGGCGTGGCCGCGTCGATGATTACCTACTCGGTATTCCGCGCCGTATCCGGCGATCCGATTCCGGCGAAGTCGTCGCAACTGTTCGTGCCGCAGATCGATAGCTGGGGCCCGCAATACAACGAAAAAGGCGAGCCGCCGGGCGCGTTGAACTATGTGGATGCGATGGCCTTGATGAAGGCGCACCAGGCGCCGCGCATGGCCATGATTTACACGGTGATGCTGTCTGCCCTGCGGCATGAGGCCAACAGCGTGCCGGTATCGACCCAGGGCTTCGCCACCACGGCCGACTTCTTCACCATGTTCGATGTGCCGTTTTTGTACGGCAGTGGCTGGAATGCGGATGGAGACAATAATCGCGCGTCGGATATCGTGCTGACCCAGAACTTCAATCAACGCATGTTTGGCGGCGCCAACAGCGTAGGCAAGAGCATCACGCTATCGGGACATGATTACCGCATTGTCGGTGTCACCAGGCGCTGGGATCCTTCGCCGCGCTTTTACGATGTATGGGGCGAAAGCGGTTTCAACGATCCGCCGGATTTCTATCTGGTGCTCAATCGCGCCCTGGACCTCAAGCTGGACAACGCCGGCAGAAACAGTTGCCGTGGAACCATCAGCTACAACGGCTGGGATGAATTCCTGCAAAGCAATTGCGTCTGGTTGATGCCATGGGTGGAGCTGGATACGGCGAGCGACGTCGCGCGCTATCGCCGATTCCTGCAAAGCTATTCCGCCGAGCAGCAACGCGCCGGCCGTTTCGGCTGGGCACCGAATGTGCGACTGCCCGATGTCATGAAGTGGCTGGACGTGCAGCACGTGGTGCCGCCTGAAAGCCGCATCTCGTTGATCGTCGCGATGTGCTTCTTCGTCATCTGCCTGGTCAATACGATCGGATTGCTGCTGGCGAAATTCCTGCGTCGGGCCGGCGAGATCGGCGTGCGGCGTGCGCTCGGAGCCACGCGGCATGAAATCTATGCGCAATACCTGATCGAAGCTGCAGCGGTCGGGCTGGCTGGAGGGCTGCTGGGATTGCTGTTGACCATAGGGGGCATGTCCGGCGTGGGGCTGTTGTTCGAGCCGGAGATTGCACGGCTCGCCCATGTGGATGTGTCGCTCATCGGCCTGACTTTCGCGGTGGCGATTCTCGCCACGGTGGCGGCAGCGTTCTATCCCGCCTGGCGTGCTGCGCAAGTGCAGCCGGCCTGGCAGTTGAAGTCCAACTGAGGCGCAGTCATGGATATCCAGCCCATTCTTGCCGCCCTGCGACGCCACAAAGCCGGCACGATCCTGATTGCCCTGCAGATTGCGTTGACGCTCGCGATCGTCTGCAACGCGCTGTTCATCATCCATCAGCGCCTCGCGCGCATGGACGAGCCAAGCGGCGTCGATGAAGCCAATGTATTCGTGATCCAGAACATGTGGGGCGAGCAGTACTCCACGCAGGAGTCTTTGGAAAGAATCCAGGCAGATCTGGCCACGCTGCGCCAGGTGCCGGGAGTGCAGGACGCGACTCCCAGCAACCAGTATCCGTTCAAGGGTGGCGGCTGGGACAACTTGATCACCATGACGCCGGAGCAGCGCGGGGAGACGACCGACGCCTCGTATTTTACCGGCGACGAGCATTTTCTCGGCACCCTCGGCGTGAAGCTGATTGCCGGGCGCGATTTCCGTCCCGACGAAGTACAGAGTCGCGGTATGCGCGAAAAAATGGCGCCTCCGGTGGCGATTGTCAGCAAACCATTGGCCGACAAGCTGTACCCCCATGGGGATGCGCTGGGAAAAAGTTTTTACGCAATGACCAGCGCGCCCATCACCATCGTCGGCATCGTCGATACCTTGCAGCGATCCGATGTGGGCACATGGAGCGCGCCCTACGCAGGGGAATCGATGGTGGTGCCCGTTCGCCTGGCCATGCCCTGGGGCGTGTATTACCTCGTACGTACCAGGCCCGGCCAGCTTGCTGCAGCCATGCACGCGGCACCGAAGGCGCTCTACGCGGAAAACCGCATGCGCATGATCGATCCCAAGGATGGCGTGCTCAGTTTTGCCGAAGTGCGCCATCGCGCGTTCGAGCGCGACCGCGGCATGGCGGTCTTGATGGGCATCATCTGCGCGGTGCTGCTGGCCATCACCGCGGCCGGCATCGTCGGGCTCACCAGTTTCTGGGTCGGGCAACGGCGGCGGCAGATTGGCGTGCGTCGTGCGCTCGGCGCCACGCATCGCGACATCCTCAGTTACTTCATGACGGAAAACCTGCTGATCAGTCTCGCGGGCGTATTGATCGGCGTGCTGCTGACCTTCGGTCTCAACTTATGGCTGGTCACGCGTTTCACCTTGGCCGTGCTGCCGCTGGCCTACGTACTGGGCGGCATCGTGATCTTGCTGTTGCTGGGGCAGGGCGCGGTGTTCGCGCCGGCGTTGCGCGCATCGCGCGTGCCGCCGATCGAAGCGACGAGGCCGGCATGAGCGGGCATTCGCGCCAACGGACAGGGGAGTGAGAAACGGGATGCTTGCCTACTATCTCCGGCTCGGCCTGCGCAGCTTGCGCCGCAATCCGGTGCTCACCGTGTTGATGGTGTTGGCCATTGGCATTGGCGTGGCCTCGTCAATGACGACGTATGCCGTATTCCGCGCCGTCTCCGCCAACCCCATACCCGACCGGTCGAGCCAATTGTTCGTGCCTGCCATCGACGTGTGGGGCCCCAAGGCACGCGCGAATGCGCGGCAGCTTCCGGACATGTTGACCTACACCGACGCGGTGGCACTGATGCGCGCGCACAAGGCCATGCATCAGGCTGCGATCTATCCGGTGAGTTACACGGTTATTCCACAAGATGTCTCGCGCGAACCGTTCGCCGTCAAAGGCGATGCCACCTATGGGGAATTCTTTCCCATGTTCGGTGCGCCGTTTGCCTACGGAAGCGGGTGGGATGCCAATCAAGATGATGCGCATGCCGCCGTGGTGGTCATCAGCAGCCATTTGAACCAGCAATTGTTCGGGGGCGCCAACAGCGTCGGGCGGACGATCCGCCTGGACGACCACGACTATCGCATCGTCGGTGTCCTCGCGGATTGGAACCCGCAGCCACGCTTCTACGATGTGAATGTCTACAGCCGTACGTTCTCGGGTTCCCCGGATTTCTTTCTGCCCTTCAGCCGCGCCGTTGAACTGCAATCGGAAACCAACGGCAATGACAGTTGTTACGGTAGCGAAGGCCGCAAGCCCGGCTGGCAGGGCTGGGTGCAATCGGACTGCATATGGATTTCCTTTTGGGTGCAGCTACCGGATGCCGCCGCGGTGCAGGCGTACACCACTTTCCTGCAAGGTTACGCCGCCGAACAGAAGCGCGCCGGACGCTTCGATTGGTTGCCCGAGGTGAAATTGTTCGGCTTCGGGCAATGGATGGACTTCGAACAAGTCGTGCCGCCGGAGACGCGGATCTCTTTACTGCTGTCGCTGGGTTTTCTGTTCGTCTGCCTGGTCAATACCGTGGGTTTGCTGCTCGCCAAATTCCTGCGCCGTGCTGGCGAAATTGGCGTGCGTCGCGCCTTGGGTGCCTCGCGCAAAGAAATCATCCTGCAGTTCCTGGCCGAAGCCGCGATGGTGGGCGTCACAGGCGGGGTGGTTGGGCTGTTGTTCACCGGCATGGGCATGTTTGGTGTCGGCCTGGTTTTCGAGCCGGATGTCGCGAAGCTCGCGCATATGGATGCCAGCCTCATAGCCTTGACCATTGCGGTCGCACTCGTGACGACCATCGGTGCTGCCTTCTATCCCACCTGGCGTGCGGCGCGCGTGCAGCCGGCATGGCAGCTGAAATCCAACTGAGGGGCGACGATGCAGATCAAACCTGTCCTGGCGGCGCTCCGACATCACAAGGCTGGCGGCCTGTTGATCGCCATGCAGATCGCCTTGACTTTGGCGATCGTATGCAACGCGCTGTTCATCATCCACGCGCGGCTGGCCCATCTGTCCGAACTCAGCGGCGTGGATGAAGATCGGGTGCTGGTCGTAGAAAACCAGTGGGCCGGCAAGCCCGATGCGGATGCCATTGCATCCCGAATGTCGGCCGACCTGATCGCATTGAAACAGGTGCCGGGTGTCGTCGACGCCTATGCGACCAACGCCTATCCGCTTCGTCGCGGCGGCATGTCGTATGGCATTGGCCTGGTTCCGGACAAACTCAAATATGTCGCCCAGACCGCCATCTACTTCGCGGATGACCACACGCTTTCAACGCTGGGCCTGAAGTTGATCGCCGGACGCAACTTCCGTCCGGATGAGATCGGTCAAATGGACGCCCATGACAATCTTCAACCGCCGGTCGTCATCATTACCCGTGAGCTGGCGCAAGCGCTTTTCCATGATGGCAATGCCGTCGGCAAAATGGTCTATGTCAGCGCAAAACCGAGCATCGTCATCGGCGTGGTCGAGCGGATGCACATTCCGTGGACGCAAAGCCCGATGATGAAATGGGAATGGAACGCCACCATGGTTCCGCTGAGGCAGATCGCCGACTACACCGATTACGTGGTCCGCACCCAGCCAGGGCAGCTCGACGAGGTGGCCAGGCGCGTGCGCGGTGCCCTCTATGCCGAAAATCGCATGCGTGTGATTGCCACGGATGATGGCATTCAGACATATGCGCAGATACGCAACAGCGCATACGCCAATGATCGCGGCATGGCCACCCTGATGGGCGTCGTCAGCCTGGCACTGCTGGCGATCACGGGTGCAGGCATCGTGGGTCTTGCCAGCTTCTGGGTCGGGCAGCGGCGCAAGCAGATCGGAGTGCGGCGCGCGCTGGGCGCAACCAAGCACGACATTCTCAGTTATTTCCTCACCGAGAACCTGCTTATCGGCATGGCCGGCGTCGTGCTCGGCGGTGTCCTGGGGGTGGGTCTGAACCTTTGGATGATGAAGCAGTTTGAAATGGAGCGGCTCGGTGCAGGTTATGTATGGGCGGGCGTCGCGGCGTTGCTGCTGCTCGGGCAGGGGGCGGTGTTGGCGCCCGCGCTACGCGCATCCCGCGTGCCACCCGTGGAGGCGACGCGATCCGTATGAGCAGTCAGGTACGTGAGTTATTTGAGTGGAGCGTACTGCCGATCGCAGCGAAGAACTGTTCCCTTCCCTGCGTGCAGGGGAGGGCTAGGGCGGGGTGCTCGCGAAGCGAGCGGCGGGGACGTGATGTCGCCAGCACGCATAGCCGGGCGAGATTTGGCCGCGCGCTAAAGCACAAGCGATCCCGCCCCAACCCTCTCGTGCCGTCGCAGGGGAGGAGGCTGATCACTGCAGGCACAAATATCGATGGAAACAACACGCTTTCCGCGAAGAACAGCGTTTCAGGCACACGGATGTTCAACAACAACGGGGAGGCAAACCATGCTTGGCTATTACATTGATCTGGCGCTGAGAAGCCTGAAAAGAAGTCCGGGCCTCACCGCATTGATGATCTTGATCGTCGCCTTCGGGGTGGCCGCATCCATGACCAGCTACTCGGTATTCCGCGCCGTGTCGGGCGATCCGATTCCGTGGAAGTCCTCGCGTCTGTTCGTCCCGCAGATCGATATCTGGGGACCGAAAGGCCATCTCGACGCCACCAACAACAATGATCCGCCGGATGCGATGGACTACCTCGACGCCGTCGCCCTGATGCGCGATCACCGCGGCAAATACCAGTCGGCGATGTATCGCGTGTCGCCGTCGATTGTGCCGCCGGATGCGCACATGCATCCGATCAATGTCGGCGGGCATGCGGTCTACAGCGAGTTCTTCCCGATGCTGGACGTGCCCTTCAAGTTCGGCAGCGCCTGGAATGCGAGTGACGATGCGCAGCGCAGCGCGGTGGTGGTGATTAACGCCAAGCTCAACCAGAAACTGTTCGGCGGCAACAACAGCGTCGGCAAGACGATCGACATCGACGGCAAGGATTACCGCATCGTCGGCGTGTTGGATAACTGGAACCCCAAGCCGGTGTATTTCGACGTGGTCAATACCGGCGGCTTCACTACCGATCAGGAAGACGTATTCCTGCCTTTCACCCGCGCCATCGACGTCGGCATGCCGAACGACGGCAATACCAATTGCTCGGAGATTCCGAAGGGCTCGGGCTTCGTCGGCTTGCAGCAGTCGTCCTGCGTGTGGATTTCCTACATGGTGCAGCTGGACGACAAGGCCGCGGTGGTCGCGTACAAAAATTATCTGGACGGCTATTTCAACGACCAGAAGGCATCTGGACGATTCAACTGGCCCCTGAACAACCGCCTGCGCGATCTGCCGGCATGGCTGGAGTCGGAGCACGTGGTGCCGAGCGACACAAAAGTATCGCTGGTGGTGGCGCTGGGCCTGCTGATCGCGTGCCTGGTGAACACGGCCGGCCTGTTGCTGGCGAAGTTCCTGCGCCGCAGCTCGGAGATCGGCGTGCGCCGTGCGCTGGGCGCGCCGCGTATGGCCATCTATACGCAGTTTCTGGTCGAAGCCGGCACGGTGGGGGTGACCGGCGGCGTGCTCGGCCTGCTGCTGACCTGGATAGGCATCCACGGCATCAGCTGGGTGTTGCCCAAGGAAATCGCCTCGCTGGCGCGTGTCGATTTCAGCCTGCTGGCGCTCACCCTGGCCGTGGCGGTGATCGCCACCATGCTGGCCGGGCTTTATCCCACCTTCCGCGCCTCGCGCGTGCAGCCCGCGCTGCAGCTGAAAACCAACTGAGGAGACGCTGCCATGACCTTGCATCCCATGATCGCGGCATTGCGCAAGCACAAGGCGGGCGTGGTGCTGATCGCGTTGCAGATCGCCTTGACGCTCGCCATCGTCTGCAATGCGATCTTCATCATCTACGCGCGCATCCAGAACGTGCAGCGCCCGACCGGCATGGACGAGAGCAATCTCTTCATGGTCACCCAGCAATGGGTGGGCGCGCCGAGCGGCGACGATGCGGCCAGCATCCAGAAGTTGGACGCCATGCTGCGCGAGGATATCAATGCCCTGCGCGCGATGCCGGATGTTGAATCGGTCACGCCGATCAATTCCATGCCGCTGTTTCCATCCAGCTGGAATGGTGCGATGTCGCTGAAGCCCGGCGCGGAGCTGCGCGCAGGCAATGCGCGTACCACCTATTACTTCGGTGACGAGAGCCTGATGAAGACGTTGGGCCTGCATTTGATCGCCGGGCGCAACTTCACCGCCGGGGACGTGACCAACAAGGGCTTCCGTGATCCCAGCGAAGCGAATCTGGTGATCGTCACCAAGGCACTGGCGGACAAGTTGTACCCGCACGGCGATGCGGTGGGCAAAGTGGTTTATCTGGATGGCGCCAGCACGCCCAGCACGATCATCGGCGAGGTGGAGCGCTTGCAGGTGCCTTCCGTCAGCAGCTGGGCCAGCAGTTTCGTATGGAACTCCACCATCGAACCGGTGCGCCTGAACGCCAATTTCTCGCGCTATGCCGTGCGTACCAAGCCGGGGCGGCTCGATGCCGTCATGCGCGCGGTGCCGTCGAAGTTGTACGCGGTCAATCCGATGCGCGTGCTCGACGACGACAGCGTCAAGTCGTTCAAGGACATTCGTGCCGAAGCCTATCGCGCCGATATCGGCATGGCCGCCTTGATGGGCGTGATCTGCTTGATCCTGTTGGCCGTCACCGCCGCCGGCATCGTGGGGCTCACCAGCTTCTGGGTCGGGCAGCGCCATCGCCAGATCGGCGTACGCCGTGCACTGGGTGCGCGCAAGATCGACATCCTGCACTACTTCCAGTTGGAGAACCTGATGATCGCCGGCGGCGGCGCGCTGGTCGGCATTGCCTTGGCGGTGGGATTGAACCGGCTGCTGATGAGCAAGTTCGAGATGGACAGCATGCCGGTCTATTACGTGCTGGTTGGGCTGGCCGTCGTCGTGGTGCTGGGGCAGATCGCGGTGTTCGTGCCAGCACGGCGTGCGTCGAACGTGCCGCCGGTGGTGGCGACGCGCTCGGCATAACGCGACCTGGGCAGGGGAAAAAACGGGATGCTGGGCTACTACCTCGATCTGGCGCTGCACAGTTTCAGGCGCAACAAGGTGCTCACCGCTTTGATGGTGATCACCCTGGCGCTTGGCATCGGCGCGTCGATGACGACGTTGACCGTGCTGCGATTGCTGTCCGGCGATCCGCTGCCGCAAAAGAGCGGGCGGCTGTTTTACGTGCAGCTCGATCCGTACCCCAAGGATCGCCCGTTCTCCCGCAGCGACAAGCTGCCTTGGCTCACGAGCTACACCGATGCCATGAACCTGCTGCACGCACATCGGGCCGAGCGCCAGGCGGCGATGGCGATGACGCAGGTCAAGCTCACGCCCACGACGACGCAGCAGCATCCTTTCTTCGCCACCGGCGTGATGGCCACGGCCGATTTCTTCGCCATGTTCGAAGCGCCGTTCCAATATGGCGCCGGCTGGAGCGAAGCGGAGGCCGAAGGTCGCGCCAGGGTGGTGGTGATCGCCGACTTCCTGAACGATCAGCTGTTTGGCGGCGCCAACAGTGTCGGCCGCAGCTTGCGTATCAACGACCAGGATTTCCGCATTGTTGGCGTGCTCCGGCAGTGGGCACCGCAGCCGCGCTTCTATTCGCTGTATCTGGGTGGCCCCAACTACGGCAAGGGCGAGGCCGTGTTCCTGCCGTTGCAGTCGGCCAGGGCGGCGGGCATGGATCCGGTCAACCTGATGTCATACGGGACCGGCGACAAGCAGGTGCTGGAGAATTCGCCAAGCATCTGGTTGGGGTTGTGGGTGCAATTGCCGGATGCGGCGGCGGTCGCCGCGTACCGATCCTTTCTGGCCGGCTATGCGCAGCAACAGGTGGCGCTGGGGCGTTTCCAGCGCTCCCGCATCGGCTTGTCCGGCCTCATGCAATGGCTCGATAGCCAGCAAGTGGTTCCGGATAACGTGCGCATGCAGACCGGACTTGCCTTCAGTTTTCTGTTGATCTGCATGGTCAATACGGTTGGCTTGCTCTTGGCCAAATGCCTGCGCCGTTCCGGCGAAATTGGCGTGCGGCGTGCGCTGGGCGCGTCGCGCAAGGCGATCTTTGCGCAGTTCATGGCGGAGGCCGGCTTGATCGGCCTGGCCGGTGGTGCGCTGGGTTTGATCTTTGCGCTGTTCGGCTTGTGGTGCATCCGCCAGCAACCGGCCGAGTACGCGGAGCTGGCGCATTTGGACGTCCAAATGTTCTTGTGCACGTTTGCCGTGGCACTGATGGCAAGCCTCGTTGCCGGCATCCTGCCGGCCTGGCGCGCCTGTGCCGTGACGCCCGCCCCGCAGCTGAAGTCGGCTTGAGGACTGAGCATGGAAATCCGCCCCATTCTCGCCAGCCTGCACAAGCACCGCATCCCAGCCTTGCTCATCGTGCTGGAAATCGCGCTGGCGTGCGCGGTCTTGTGCAACGCCGTGTTCATGGTCACGCAATGCGTGATCGACGGCCGCGCGCCCAATGGCATCGATGAGCAAGGCATTTCGGTGATCCACATCGGCGGGCTGGATAGCCGTCTCGCCGCCGACAGCGTGTCGCGCGACCTGGCCGCTTTGCGTGCCGTGCCAGAGGTAAAAGCCGCGGCGGCCATCAACGACGTGCCCTTGGGGCCGCGTGCGAGGTTCAATGGCTTTACCAACAAGCCAAATGCAGAGAGCCAGGTCAACAGTTCGGTGTACCTCATCGGCAGAAACGCCGAGCAGGCGCTTGGACTGCGGCTGTTGCAGGGGCGCTATTTCACCGCCGGGGAATACGCGCAAGGCGAGCTGCTGCCCAACCAGCATTCGGCCAGCCATGTCGTGCTGGTCAACCAGAACGATGCCAGGCGCTGGTGGCCGGGGCAAAACGCGCTGGGCCAGCAAATCTACAGTGACGGCGACGCCTGGACGGTGGTGGGCGTGATCGCCGACGTGATCGCGCAGGATCCGGGCTTTGCCGGTGTCGCCGGCAAATATTCCGGCGTGTTCTTCCCGCAGCGCCCGAGCGCCGAATTGAACGATTACATCGTTCGCAGTGATCCGGCGGATCGCGATCGCGTGTTGCAGCAAGCCATGCAGACGCTCGGCAAACTTGAGCCAGGTGCCGTGCTGGATGGCAAGCCGTTCACCGACGTGCGCGCGGATTATTTCGCCGGCAGCCGCAACCTGGCCTGGATGCTGCTGCTGGTATGCGTGGTGATGCTGGCGGTGACGGCCTTGGGCATCGTCGGCCTTACCAGTTTCTGGGTGGGCCAGCGCCGCAAGCAGATCGGCATACGCCGCGCGGTCGGCGCGTCGTATGGACAGATACTTGCTTACTTCCAGACCGAAAACTTTCTGCTGAGCACCGCAGGTGTGCTGCTTGGCCTGATGCTGGCTTTCGCCATCAATATTTATCTCATGCGCCATTACGAAGTGGAGCGCATGCCTTGGTACTACCTGGGCGGCGGTGCTGCGGCGTTGTGGCTGCTCGGCCAGCTGGCCGTGCTGGGTCCCGCCTTGCGCGCCGCATCGGTGCCGCCGGTGGAAGCAACGCGAACTGTGTAGGAGGATCGAATCTTGTTTGGATACTACTTCGGCTTGGCAGTGCGCAGCCTCCAGCGCAACAAAGCGCTGACCGGCTTGATGGTGCTGGCGATCGCCATGGGCATCGGTGCGAGCATGACCACGCTGACGGTGATGCACGTACTTTCCGGCGATCCGCTGCCGGGTCACAGCGGATCGCTGTATTACCCGCAGGTCGATCCACGCGACAAGGACAACTATGGACCGAACGTGGAACCGCCCGACCAGCTCACCTGGATCGACGGCATGAATCTGCTGAGGGCGAAGCGTGCCACCCGGCAAGCGCTGATGACCGAGGGCATGGTGCCCGTGCAGCCCGCCCAGTCGGGCATCGCCCCATTCCATGCGACGGGGCTGTACACCACGGCAGATTTCTTTCCGATGTTCGACGTGCCTTTCCAGTTCGGCGGCGGCTGGTCTGCCGCGGAAGACGACGGCAAGGCGCGCGTTGCCATTATCAGTGCCAAGTTGAACGACAAGCTGTTTGGTGGCCAGAACAGCGTGGGCAAGGAACTGCGGTTGCAGAAGACGACATTCCGCATCGTCGGCGTGCTGGGCGACTGGCATCCCAATCCGCATTTCTATCAGCTCTACATGGGAAGTTATTCGGACAGCGAGGATGTCTTCGTGCCGTTGTCGACTTCGCGCGATCTGCACATCGAGCATGACGGCTCCACCGATTGCTGGGGCAACTCCGGCGGGGACGAGAAGAATCTGGAGCACATGACCTGCACGTGGCTGCAGTTCTGGGTGCAGCTGGACAGCCCGGCCGAGGTGGCGGCATACAGGATCTTCCTTGAGCACTACTCGCAGGAGCAGCATGCCATCGGCCGCTTTGCGCGGCCTCCCAACGTGCGGTTGCGCAACGTCATGCAGTGGCTGGATTACCAGCAAGTGGTGCCCAGCGACACGCGCCTGCAAACCTGGCTGGCGCTGGGCTTCCTGGTGGTCTGCCTGGTCAACACGGTGGGGTTGATGCTCGCCAAGTTCATGCGGCGCGCTGGCGAGCTGGGCGTGCGCCGTGCGCTTGGCGCATCGCAGCGCACATTGTTCGCGCAATTGCTGACGGAATCCGGGGTGATCGGCCTTGCCGGAGCCTCGGGCGGCCTGCTGCTGGCATGGCTGGGTTTATGGCTGGTACGCCAGCAACCGGCAGATTACGCCAGGCTCGCGCATATGGACGCCGCCATGCTGCTGGCCACGTTCGTGCTGGCGGTATGCGCGAGCCTGCTGGCTGGCTTGCTTCCCGCCTGGCGCGCTTGCCGCGTCGCCCCCGGCCTGCAGCTGAAGGCGAATTGACATGGACATCAAGCCGATCCTTTCCACCTTGCAGCGGCACAAGTTCACCGCCGCCCTGCTGATCCTGCAAATCGCCTTCACCTGCGCGATCGTCTGCAATGCGGTGTTCCTCATCGGCCAGCGCATCGAGCGGATGAACATGAGCTCGGGCATCGCCGAGCACGAACTGGTTTACGTGCAGATGGCCTATATCGGCGACCAGCCCGATGCCCTGCCTCGCACGGCGGCCGATCTGGCCGCCTTGCGCGAAGTGCCCGGCGCAACCTCCGTGGCCCTGGTCAACCATCTTCCGTTCGGTGCCGGCTCGTCGAACATGGGCATAAAACTGGACCCTTCCCAACAGAAGGATACGATCAACGTCGGGCAGTATTTTGGCGAGAACGTGTTGCCCACACTCGGTGTGCAATTGCTGGCGGGACGTGACTTCAGGCCCGAGGAATACCGCAGCCTCGACGACGTCTACGCGGGATTGCGCACCGGCGACCTGAGCAAGATACCCAAGCCGATCCTGGTGACCCGGGCGATGGCCGAGCGGCTCTGGCCCGGCCAGAATCCGCTTGGCAAGCAGGTCTATGCGGGGCAAAACATCCCGCTGACGGTGGTCGGCGTGGTGAAGCAACTGATACGGTCCAACCGCTTCGAGTCAGGTGCCGGCTACAGCGTGATGCATCCGCTGCACTTCGCGATGGATTCCGGTTCCTACTACGTGCTTCGTTGCGCGCCGCAGGACCGCGAGCGAGTGCTGAAGGCAGCCGTGGCCAGGCTGACTGCGCTCGATCCCGACCGCATCGTGTTGGAACAGGGCACTTACGATCAGCTGCGATACGACTATTTCCGCAACGATCGTGCGATGGCCGGCATGCTCATCGGCGTATCGCTGGCGCTGCTGGTGATTACCGCGCTGGGCATCGTCGGCCTCGCCAGCTTCTGGGTTGCGCAGCGCAATCGCAGTATCGGCGTGCGCCGGGCGCTGGGCGCAACGCGCAACAACATCCTGCGCTACTTCCAGACTGAGAACTTTCTGCTCACCACCTTCGGCATCGTGCTGGGCATGGTGCTGGCCTATGGCGTCAACCTGTTCCTTATCGTGCACTACGAATTGCCGCGTCTGCCGGCTGCGTATTTCCCGATTGGCGCGCTGTTGTTGTGGGGATTGGGGCAAGTGGCGGTGCTTGGGCCTGCCCTGCGTGCGGCAGCGGTGCCACCGGTGGTCGCAACGCGATCGGCCTGAAGGAGAGCGAGCATGTTTGGCTATTACCTGGATCTGGCGGTGCGCAGCCTGCGGCGAAACAAGATGCTGACCGGATTGATGGTGCTTGCCATCGCCCTGGGCATCGGTGCATGCATGACCACGCTGACCGTATTGCACGTGCTCTCCGGCGATCCGCTGCCAGGGCGCAGCGGATCGCTGTATTACCCGCAGCTCGATCCGCGCGACATGCAGGCCTACACGCCAGGTGTCGAACCGCCGGGGCAGTTGACCTGGATCGACGGCATGTACCTGCTGCATGCGAAACGCGCGACGCGCCAGGCGCTGATGACCGGCGGCATGGTGCCATTGCAGCCGGCGCAGGCGAGCATTGATCCATTCCATGCAAGCGCACGCTACACCACCGCCGATTTCTTCCCGATGTTCGGCGTGCCGTTCCAGTACGGCAATGGCTGGGGCGAGGCGGAAGATGACGCCAAGGCGCGCCTGGTGGTGATCAGCGCGGAACTCAATGACAAGCTGTTCGGCGGCCAGAACAGCGTGGGCAAGACGCTGCGCTTGCAGAAGGCGGATTTCCGCATCATCGGCGTGCTGGGCGACTGGCGGCCGAATCCGCACTTCTACGATCTGTACATGGGTACCTATGCCAATTACGAACAAGTCTATGTGCCGCTGTCGACCTCGCGCGATTTGCATATGGAGCACGATGGTTCCATGGACTGCTGGGGCGACGGCGGTGGCGACCAGGCGCATATGGAGCAATCGCCGTGCACGTGGCTGCAGTTCTGGGTGGAGCTGGATACACCCGCCAGCGTGGCGGCCTACCAGGGCTTTCTCGAACATTATTCGGATGACCAGCGTGCCGCCGGCCGCTTCGTGCGTCCGAACAACGTGCGGTTGCGCAACGTGATGCAGTGGCTGGACGTCAACCAGGTGGTGCCTAGCGACACGCGCCTGCAGGCATGGCTGGCGCTGGGTTTTCTGGTGGTCTGCCTGGTGAACACGGTGGGTTTGATGCTGGCCAAGTTCATGCGCCGGGCGGGCGAGCTTGGCGTACGCCGTGCCTTGGGTGCTTCGCGGCGCACGCTGTTCGGACAACTGCTGCTGGAATCGAGCGTGATCGGTTTTGCCGGCGGCGTGCTGGGTTTCCTGCTGGCCCTGCTTGGACTGTGGCTGATACGCCAGCAGCCGTCGGACTACGCCAAGCTCGCGCATATGGATGCGGCAATGTTGCTGGCGACGTTTGTGACTTCGGTGGCGGCAACCACGCTGGCAGGGCTGTTGCCTGCGTGGCGTGCGTGCCGCATTGCCCCCGCATTGCAATTGAAGGCGCAATGACATGGATATACGGCCGATATTGTTTACCCTGCGGCGGCACAAGCTCACGTGTTGCCTGCTGGTGCTGCAAATTGCCTTTACCTGCGCGATTGTCTGCAACACCATTTTCCTGATCAGCCAGCGCCTGAGCCGCATGGATATGCCCAGCGGCGTTGCCGAACAGGAACTGGTGTACCTGCAGCTGGCCAACATCGGCAATCGCGCGGATGCCAAGGCGCGCGCCACCGAGGACGTGGCCGCTTTGCAGTCGTTGGCCGGTGTGAAATCGGCCACGTTGATCAACGAACTGCCGTTCGACTACGGCTCCAACAACATGGATGTGCGGACCGATCCCGCGCAGCGCGTGGCCACGCTCAACGCCACCCAGTACTTCGGCGAGCACGTGGTGCGGACCCTTGGCGTACGGATCGTGGAGGGGCGCGACTTGCAGCCGGAGGAATACATGGACCTGTCGGAGGTGTTCTCGCTGCTGGCGCAGAAACAATACAGCAAGCTGCCGAGCGCAACGTTGATCACGCGCGCCATGGCCGAGCGCCTGTGGCCGGGGCAGGATCCGCTCGGCAAGCAATTCTACGTCGGGCAGGGCCTGCCGTTTACGGTGGTTGGCGTGATGGCCGACCTGATCCGGCCGGACCAGGGCCGGTTGAACCTGGGTGCGCAATACAGCACCGTGTGGCCGTTGCGCGTGACGCTGGACCAGAACGCTACCTTTGTCATCCGCTGCGCACCGCAGGATCGCGAACGCGTACTGCGCGCAGCGGTGGAAAAACTCAAGGCGCTCGATCCCGACCGCATCGTGCTGGACAAAGGCACGATGGAGCAGCACCGGCATGATTTCTTCCAGAACGACCGCGCGATGGCCGGCATCCTGGTAGGCATCTGCATTGCCTTGCTGATCGTGACCGCGCTGGGCATCGTCGGCCTCGCCAGTTTCTGGGTGGCGCAACGCAACCACAGCATCGGCGTGCGTCGCGCGCTGGGCGCGACGCGCGGCAACATCCTTCACTACTTCCAAACCGAAAACTTCCTGCTCACCACCATGGGCATCGCGCTGGGCATGGTGCTGGCCTACGGCATCAACCTGTTCCTGATCGTGCATTACGAACTGCCGCGTTTGCCGGCGCTGTACTTCCCCGCTGGCGCCATTCTGCTGTGGTGTCTGGGGCAGGCCGCCGTGCTGGGGCCGGCTTTACGCGCGGCAGCGGTGCCGCCGGTGGTGGCGACGCGGTCGGTGTGATGTTCAGGAAACCAGGAGGACGGCCGTACATGATGGGATACAGCATGGAATTGGCGTTGCGCGGGCTGCGGCGTTCTCCGAAGACCACGGCATTGGCCGTGCTGACCGTGGCGATTGGCTTAGCCGCGAGCATGACGACCCTGGCGCTGTTGCACATGCTTTCCGCCGATCCCTTGCCCGGGCGAAGCCAGCATCTGTATCTCGCATGGTTCGATGCGGTGCAGGCCAAGCCGCAGACGTACACCTCCCTCGATAACGATTGGGCCACCTATGACTACAAGCGCCTGAAGATGCCGGATGCCGAAGCGCTGCTGGCGGCGCATAGAGGATCGCTGCAAGCGGCCGTCGCCGATTTGGACGCGCCCGTGGAGGGCGATCGGGGCGAGCCATCCAATGAGCACTTGTTGGCCACGAGCAGCGATTTCATCCCGATGTTCGGCGTGGCGTTGCGCGACGGGCGCAGTTGGACCGCGGCAGAAGATGCTGCACGCGCGCCCGTCGCGGTGATGGATAGCGAACTGGCGCAAAAACTGTTCGGTACCACGAAGGCCATCGGACGAGTCGTGCAGATCAAACACCACGCCTTTCGCGTGATCGGCATCAGCCAGCCTTATTCACCGCAGCCGCATTTCTATGGTTTGAATGCCTGGGCTTTCAGCGGCAGCGATCGCGAAAGCATCCTCGTGCCTTTCGGGGCCGCCATCGATGCGGGGCTCGCCGCGTCCAGCACGGACAGTTGCGATGACGTAACGGAAAAAAGCAGGCAATACATTGCCGTTGATCCCGTGCATTGCGAATGGCTGGCCGCTTGGGTGCAGTTGAATACGACGCAGGATGTGGCGGCATACCGCAGCTTTCTGGAGCACTATGCCGAGCAGCAACAACATTCACTGGCCAGTTATGGCAAGAAGCCGCAATGGCAGCTGTTGAACGTGCAGCAATGGCTGACGCTGCAGAACGCGATACCGGATAACGTACGGCTCAACGTCTGGCTGGCCGGTTCGTTCCTGCTGCTGTGCATGGTGAATGTGGCCGGCTTGCTGGCGGCGAAGTTCATGCGTCGCGGTGCGGAAGTAGGCATTCGGCGCGCGTTGGGCGCGTCGCGTCGCGCGGTGATGCTGCATCACTTGCTGGAGGCCGGCATGGTTTGCCTGTTAGGTGGTTTCTTGGCGTGGCCGCTTACCCTGCTGGGGCTGAGCTTGTTGCGGATGCAGGATCAGGGTTTCACCGATCTGGCGCGGCTCGACGTGGCGATGTTCGCGGGACTCTTTGCGCTCGCCCTTGCTGTCGGCGTGCTGGTGGGGCTATTGCCATCATGGCGAGTCTCGCTGGTACAGCCCGGCTTGCAAGTCAAAAGCGCTTGAGGAGACATGCGCATGCATATCATCCTGGCTCCCTTGCGTCGGCATAGCCTGATGCCTGCACTGGTTCTGCTGCAGGTGGCGCTGGCGTGCGCCATTCTGTGCAACGTTTTTTTCCTGGCGTGGCAGCGCTTGCAGCCGATGCTGGCGCCGAGCGGCGTGGATGCCGACAACCTGATCCTGGTGGATAACCTGGCCGCGCAAGGGCGAACCTACACCGCGGCCGAATCCGTCGCTGGAGAAGAAGCGCTGCGCGCGGTACCCGGCGTGCGTGCCGCATCATCGGGCTTCGGCCTGCCGATGGTGAGCATCGCCTCGCTTATGGTGAACCTCAAGGGTGCGACGCATGCAGCGGTGAGCGTCAACGCGTTCTTCGGCAAAGGCCTGGTGCAGACACTGGGATTGCAGATGGTGGCAGGGCGGGATTTTCTGCCTGGCGAATATCGGCCATGGGGTTTGGGCGCCAGCAATGGCCCCGATTCGGATTGGGATACCGGCGTGACGCAGCCGATCATCATCACGCAGGCCCTGGCCGATAAACTGTTCGGCGCGGCGCCTGCCGTGGGGCAGTTGCTGCACGATCCGGATTCAACGGATAGGAGCGATCACGGCTACCAGGTGGTCGGTGTGGTCAAGCATTTGCTGCGCAACGAGATCGGATTGGCCACGGACGGGCGCGCGGACTACACCGTGTTGCTCGCCCGCAACATCGGCAATACAGCCATGTTGAGTTACGCCGTGCGCGTGAATCCGGCCATGCGCGACATCGCGTTGAAGGGAGTGAAAGACGCGATCAAGCGGCAATTCGGTGGTGTGGCCGCGGGCGGCGCGCGGGCACGCGTGGAAACCTACAACCAGAAGCGCGACAGCGCCTTCAAGAATTCCCGCGCGGCGTTGTGGCTGCTGCTGGGCATGGTGCTGGCGATCGTGATCGTCACCCTGGCCGGCATCATGGGTCTTACCGGTTTCTGGGTGCAGCGTCGTACGCGGCAGATCGGCATACGTCGCGCGCTTGGCGCACGTCGCGCACAAATACTGGGTTATTTCTTGACGGAAAACCTGCTGATCGTCAGTGCGGGCATCGTGCTCGGCATGGCGCTCGCCTATGCCGGCAACATCCTGCTCATGCATTACTACGAGCTGCCGCATTTGCCGTGGACCTATCTGCCGATAGGTGCGCTAGTGATGCTGGCGATCGGGCAGGTGGGCGTGTTGGCACCAGCCATGCGTGCCGCGGCAGTGCCGCCGGTGGTGGCGACGCGATCCGTATGAGCGATTCGATGTACCGTATTGACTCTTTCTTGCAGGAGCCCAATGGCAGATGAGCACGTGGCTTCGCTTTTCCCTGCTGGCGATTTGCGCGTCAGGCCTGCTTCCTTCATTGCCAGTGCGCGCGCATGGCGCACTCGGCGATGCGCGCCAGATGGTGATCGTCACCACCGCCGGCTGGAACAGCGTGAGCGGCACGCTGCAACGCTTCGAGCGTCACGATATCCACGCCAAGTGGAAAGCCATTGGCCAACCGTTTCCCATCGTGGTGGGAAAGGCCGGGCTGGCGTGGGGCAGCGGCGTGATCGGCAACCAGCAGCTGGGCGCCGATGCGGGCGACCCGATCAAGCACGAAGGGGATGGCAAGGCGCCGGCGGGTGTGTTCTCGCTGGGCACGGCGTTCGGGTACGAAGCGCAATTGCTGGCCGGTTCGCGCATGTCTTACGTACCGCTCACACCATCGGTCGAGTGCGTGGACGATGCAGGTTCGAAGTACTACAACCGCATCGTCGACCGCCAGAAGGTCCACGCGCCGGACTGGAACAGCTCCGAGCACATGTTGCGGGATGACGAGCTTTATCACTGGGGCGTCTACGTGAATCACAACACCAGCCCGACCCGGCCTGCTGGCGGCTCCTGCATTTTCCTGCATATCTGGCGCGGTGCGAGGCAGGGTACGGTAGGCTGTACCGCCATGCCCAAGGACGATGTCGTACAGCTGATCGAGTGGTTCGATCCGGCAAAGTCGCCGCTGCTGGTGCAGATGCCGCGCGATCAATACGACAAGGCACGCAAGCGTCTGGAAGACGCCAGACTGCCGGCCATCGACTGAGCATGAAGTACTCCGCCATCAGTCTTGATGTACGTAGGGATGCTCTGATCTATTCCACGTACCCGTCACCACACGGTATGCGCGCCTCGCTTCGCCCCGACGGTGAAGGCATACTGGTTGTATGTCGAGACGGCGGGGCGAAGCGAGGCGCGCATACCGTGTGGCCCAACACATTGAATACAAAGACGGGGTGACGTCCAGAAGCCCGCAGGGTGTGCCGCGCGGCGCCAGTCTTCCCTGCGCCACGCGACACGCCCTGCGGGCCTTCTGGACGTCATGCCGGGCACGTGGATAGACCAGAGCATCCCTAGGCCATTTGGCATGGCAACCTTTCCGGCAGGAGCGGCATCCATGCCTGCATGTGTAGACGACGAATGCGTACCGTACTGATCATCGATGACAACCCGGCCGTGGGCGAGGCGCTGTCGCTGCTGCTTTCGCTGCACGACGTGCGGCCGCTGGTGGCGCTCACGCCCGAGGATGGCCTGGCCACGCTGGCGCGCCAGTCCGTGGACGTAGTGATCCAGGACATGAATTTCACGGCCGACACCACCTCCGGCGAGGAGGGCGTGGCGCTGTTCCGCACGATCCGCCAGCGTCATGCGGATCTGCCGGTGATCCTGCTCACGGCGTGGACCCACCTGGAAACCGCGGTGGAGCTGGTGAAGGCCGGCGCGGCCGATTACCTGGCCAAACCGTGGGACGATGCCAAGCTGTTGACCACGGTGGAAAACCTGCTGGAGCTGTCGGAGTCCACGCGCGAGGTGAATCGCACGCGCATGGAGCGCCGCAAGCGTCGCGAAGACCTGCAGCGCCGCTATGAGCTCGACAGCCTGGTGTTCGCCTCCGAAGCGATGGCGCGCACGATCGACCTGGCCTGCCAGGTGGCGCGCTCGGAAGTGCCGGTGCTGATCACCGGCCCCAACGGCTCCGGCAAGGAGCGCATCGCGGCTATCGTGCATGCCAATTCGTCGGTGAAGAACGGGCCCTTCGTGGCGGTGAACTGCGGCGCGTTGCCGGGCGAGCTGATCGAGGCGGAACTGTTCGGCGCCGAAGCGGGCGCTTATACCGGCGCCAACAAGGCGCGCGAAGGGCGCTTCGAGCTGGCCGATGGTGGCACGCTGTTCCTGGATGAAATCGGCAACCTGCCATTGCCAGGGCAGGTGAAACTGCTGCGCGTGCTGGAAACGGGACAGTTCGAGCGGCTGGGTTCCGGCCGCACGCGCAAGGTAAAGGTACGCGTGTTGAGTGCGACCAATGCGGATCTGAAGGGCATGATTCGCACGGGCACGTTCCGCGAGGACCTGTATTACCGCCTCAACGTGATCGACGTGAACCTGCCGCCGCTGGCCGAGCGCATCGACGACATACTGCCATTGGCCGAGCATTTCCTGGCCGGCCGTGCGCAGCTCAACGAAGCGGCGCGCGAGGCATTGCTCACCTACGCATGGCCGGGCAACGTGCGTGAGCTGAAAAACGCCATTGAGCGTGCGGCCTTGCTGGCCGGTAGCGGACCGATCACGCCGGAACTGCTCAATCTGCCGCAGCAGGCGGGAGCCACCGCCGTGCGCAACCTGGACGAACCCACCCGCGAGGTGGTGGAGGCAGCGCTGCAGAAGGCGGACGGCGTGGTAAGCCGTGCAGCGCAGACGCTGGGCTTGTCGCGGCAGGCGTTGTATCGGCGCATGGAGCGGTATGGATTGATGACGCAGGCGTGACGCGTGAGGCGTCAGCAAACCAGGATGCTCATGGTCTTTGATGGTCGTCATTCCAGCGAAAGCAGGAATGACGGCCATGGAAGTTTGACTCACCTTCCAGCAGTGGCGCACATGGGCAGCAACGTGTAGAACAGCCGCAATCCACTGAGAGACTGAGCCATGCCAATGCATGCGCCTCCAACCAGGGCCATCCCATGCGCCGCCTGAGATCGCTGGAAGCCCGCCTCGCCTTCTTGCTGGCCCTGGCGGCATTGATGGGCGCGCTGGTCTATACCGGCGTCACGCAATGGCCCTTGCCGGCAACGCTGGCGTGGGTACGCAAAGAGCTGACGCTGCAAATTGCCACGCCTGACCGCACCGAAGCGATCATCATTTGCGTGGCGATCCTGGCGCCGCTGTCGTGGTGGTTCGCGCACATGGTGATGGTGCCGGTGAAGCGCCTGCTGCGTGCGCTGGAAGGTGCGGTGGCGAGCTATCGCGACGGCGATTTCAGTATTTCGCTGGCGCTCAACCGCCACGACGAACTGGGCGATCTCGTGCGCGTGCACAACCAGCTGGGGCAGACGCTGCGCGAACAACGGCAGAATCTGGCGCAACGCGAGCTGTTGCTGGATACCGTGGTGCAGAACACGCCGGTGGCCCTGGTGCTGACCGACGGCAGCGGCCGTGTCGCTTACGCCAACATCGCGGCCCGGCACCTGTTCAATGAAGGACGCAGCCTCAACGGCCTGCATTTTGGCACGCTGATCGCCGCCATGCCCGAAGCGCTGCGCAAGGCGACGGAAGGCACGGAAGATGCGCTGTTCAGCGTGGAAATGGAAGGCAGTGAAGAAACCTTCCATCTTTCGCAGCGTGCATTCCGCTTGCAGGGGCGGCCGCATCGCCTGCAATTGTTCCGCCGCATGACGCGCGAGCTCTCGCGGCAGGAAGTGGCGGCGTGGAAGCGCGTGATCCGCGTGGTGAGCCATGAATTGAACAACTCGCTGGCGCCGATTTCCTCGCTCGCACACTCCGGTGCCGAACTGGCGCGCCGCGGCGACGTGCAGCGCCTGCCGGGCGTGTTTGCCACCATCGGCGAGCGTGCGCGTCACCTGCATGGTTTTATCGACGGCTACGCGCGTTTTGCCAAGTTGCCGGCACCGCGTACGGCGTCGGTGGAGTGGAAGCCGTTTCTGGATGCGCTCGCCTTGCATTGCCGGTTTCAGCTGGCGAGCAGCGTGCCATCGCAATCGGGCTGGTTCGATCCGGTGCAGATCGAGCAGGTGCTGATCAATCTGGTGAAGAATGCGCATGAGTCGGGCAGCGCGCCGGAAGGCGTCACCTTGTCGCTCAACATGGTCGGCCATGAGCTGCGCATCGACGTGGCCGACCGCGGCCCCGGCATGAGCGAGGCGGTGCTGGCGCAGGCGCTGCTGCCGTTCTATTCCACCAAGCGTTCGGGTACAGGATTGGGCCTGGCGCTGGCGCGCGAGATCAGCGAGGCGCATGGCGGGCGAATCGCCCTGGCCAATCGCGAGGATGGCGGCTTGCGCGTGACGCTGTTGCTGCCGCAGCCAGCGTGATCCGTAAAAGCGCACGCGTCGGCGGGCGCCATTCTGTCCAGGGCACTGCCCTATACTCCTTCGAGTCGACAAGGAGGACATTTCATGGGCGGTATTTTTGCGTTGGTAGTGGTGGTAGTGGCGATCATCGTGCTGGCGAAGCTGGTGCGCATCGTGCCACAGGGATACGAATGGACAGTGGAACGTTTCGGGCGCTACACGCGCACGCTGACGCCGGGCCTGCATTTCCTGGTTCCCTTCATCTATGAGATCGGCCGCAAGATGAACATGATGGAGCAGGTGCTGGACGTGCCGAGCCAGGACGTGATCACCAAGGACAACGCCGTGGTGCGCGTGGACGGCGTGATGTTCTATCAAGTGCTGGATGCCGCCAAGGCGGCGTATGAAGTGGCCAATTTGGAGCAGGCCGCGCTGGCCTTGGTGATGACCAACATCCGCACCGTGCTCGGTTCGATGGACCTGGACGAATCGCTCAGCCAGCGCGATGCGATCAACGCAAAGCTGCTCACGGTGGTGGACGAAGCCACGCATCCGTGGGGCGTCAAGGTCAATCGCATCGAGATCAAGGACATCGCACCGCCGCGCGACCTGGTCGATTCGATGGCGCGCCAGATGAAAGCCGAACGCGAGAAGCGTGCGCAGATTCTGGAGGCGGAAGGCCTGCGTCAGTCGGCGATCCTGAAGGCCGATGGCGAGAAGCAATCGGCGATCCTGGCGGCAGACGGCAAGAAGGAAGCGGCATTCCGCGAAGCCGAGGCGCGTATCCGTTTGGCGCAAGCCGAAGCGGAAGCCACGAAGCTGGTCTCCGACGCCATCGCCGATGGCAATGTAAGCGCCTTGAACTACTTCGTCGCCAACAAATACGTGGAAGCGCTGAAGGAAATGGCCCACTCACCCAACCAGAAAATGCTGCTGTTGCCGGTGGAGGCCACGGGCATCATCGGTTCGCTGGCCGGCATTGCGGAGCTGGCGAAGGAGTCGTTGGGACAGCAACAGGAAAAACTGGCCGCCACGCGGCGCACGCCGCCAACGGCGGGCTGAGCGGAAGGGGACACTCATGACAGTTGCTGCGCATTACCTATGGTGGATCGTCGCGCTGGTGCTGATTGCCATCGAGGTGATCATGCCCGGCTATTTCATGCTGTGGATCGGCATGGGCGCCGCCGCCACCGGCCTGCTGGTGCTGCTGATGCCGGGCTTGTCGATGGTGGCCCAGGCGATCGTGTTCGTGGTGCTCGCGTTCGTGTCGTGCGCGGTTTATTGGTATGCCGTCCGGCCGGCGTTGCAGAAAGGCGAGCAGGGCGACGGACGGCTCAACCGGCGCGGGGAGCAGCTGATCGGCGGGCGCTATGTGCTGATCGAAGCCATTGCCAACGGGCGCGGCAAGGCCAAGGTGGGCGACGGCCAGTGGCTGGTCAACGGCCCCGATCTGCCGGCGGGAAGCACGGTGGAAGTGGTGGCGGTGGAAGGGACGACGTTGAAAGTAAGGCCAGCCTGATGTTTTTACTCCCTCTCCCCTTCGGGGAGAGGATGGGTGCCAAGCGCCACACTTACGGTAACAATGGCGCCATGCCCACATCCGCCATCCGATCGCCGTTGCCGTCTTTCGCCACCACGGCACTCAATACCCGTATCGCCTTTCTGGTGGAACTCGCCACTCGCCTGCATAAATACGGCGCCGCCTCGCCGCGCCTGGAAATGGCGATCAGTGGATCGGCGCAACGCATTGGCTTGCATGCGGATGTGTGGTCCAGCCCCACCGCCATCATCATTTCCTTCTCGGATCTGGCGCACGGCGATGAGGCGCGTCTTGCGCAGGTCACCCAAGTGATCCGCCTGACCCCCGGCGACGTGAACCTGGACAAGCTGTGCCGCGCCGACGAGATTGCCGATCGGGTGATCGACGGCGAATTGGACCTGCGCGAGGGCTTTCGCCTGTTGCGCGCACTGGAGCTGCCGGATACGCCGCGTCAGCAGGCCGGCGTGATCATCAGCTACGGCTTGTCCGCAGCGGCCATCGATGCGTTGTTCCTGCACAGCTCGTGGGTGGATCTTTGCGTCGCCGGTTTGGTGGGACTGATCATCGGCATGATCACCATCCTCTCGGCCACGCGCCCCCGCTTGCAGGTAGCCAGCGACGCGATCTGCGCGATGGTGGCGACCTTGGTGGCGATCGTCTTCAGTGCTTTCGTGGTGCCGTTGGCGATCAAGTCAGTGGTGCTGGCGGGTTTGATCGTACTGGTGCCGGGCATGTCGCTGACGACCGCGGTGCGTGAGATTTCCAGCCTGCACCTGGTGGCGGGCATGGCGCGCATGGGCGGGGCGATGTCGACGCTGCTCAAGCTCACCTTCGGCACGGTGGCGGCGACGCAAGTGTGCGCGGTGTTCGGTATCGAGCCGCGCGATTTCGCGTTGCCGGCGTTGCCGGAATGGATGGACTATCCGGCGCTGCTCGTGGCAGCCATTGCGTTTGCCATGCTGTTTCGTGCCGCGTGGCGTGACTGGCCGGCGGTGATCGTCGCGGTGATCGTGGGTTATCTGGCCACCAGGTTGGGCGGCGCGATTTCGCCGAATCTCAACGGTGCGCCGTTCGGTGTGTTTCTCGGCGGGCTGTTGTTGAGCGCCTTGGCGAATGTGTACGCGCGTTATGCCGGGCGTCCGGGGGCAGTGATCCGCGAACCGGGCATTTTGTTGCTGGTGCCGGGAAGCGTGGGTTTTCGCAGTGTTTCGTATTTGCTGGAGCGCAATGCGTCACTGGGTTTTGATTCGATGGTGCTGCTGGTGACGATTTTGATTTCGCTGGTGGCCGGGTTGATGTTTGGTGAATTGCTGATTGCGCCGCGACGGTCTTTGTAGCCGCATATTTCGCGGCATGCCTGGTGTCATTGCGCCTTCGCCGAATGACGAGTTCTACATCATGACGTGATAAAGAAAAACGCCGGCCATTGGCCGGCGCTTTCTTTGATCCATACAGGAAAATCAGATCGCCAGATCCTTTTCCTTCTTGCCGGCCTTGAGTGCGTCGTTGAACCAGCGCGGACGCTTGCCGCGACCCGACCAGGTCTGTTCCGGATCGGCCGGATTACGGTATTTCGGCGCCACCGTGCCGGTGCCGCGACGCTTGCCGCGCACCGCGACGCCACCGCCGAACACTTCATCAAAGCTGATGTCTTCGGCCTTCAGCAATGCGAATACCTTTTCACGCACGCGGGTGACTTTTTCTTTCTCGAGTTCCTGCTGGCGCGCCTGCGCCTTCTGGATCAGGTCATTGAGCTGGGTTTGGTTGAGGCTCTTGATATCAATCGCCATAAAATGGACTCCGGTAAAAGCAAATGAGCAGGATATGCCGGGCTATTGATTTAGAAGTAAATGCCCGATGCATTTTGATTCTCTCGCATTAAACGCGAAATTGTAAAGCGCATTCGTGTAGGAAAAAGGATTTTCCTGCGGATAATGTAGCTATCGATGGCGTGAAAAAAGTTGTATGGCCGTTTAGCGTAGTGGCAGCAACGTAACCAAAACCCCAATGGTCGTCATTTCCGCTTTCGCGCGAATGACGGCATGGTGAGGGAACGAAGTCCCTCACACTTATGCAGTCAGTATTTCAAACAATCCGTCGCGCGTAATCGCACTGCTTTCACTGGCCGTACGTGCACGATATTCCAGCGTGCCGGCAGCCAGGCCGCGCTCGCTCACCACCACGCGATGCGGAATGCCGATCAATTCCATATCCGCAAACATTGCACCGGGGCGCAGGCCGCGATCGTCCAGTACGGTTTCGATGCCGCGCGCGGACAGTTCGTCGTAGAGCGATTCGGCAGCGGCATTCACTTCCGGTGCGTTCTTGGGATTGATCACGCACACCGCCACGCGCCAGGGAGCCATTGGCTCCGGCCAGACAATGCCGGCATCATCGTGGCGTTGCTCGATCGCCGCGGCCACGATGCGGCTGACGCCGATGCCGTAGCAACCCATCAGCATCACCTGTTTCTTGCCTTGGTCGTCGAGCACGGTGGCGTTCAATGACTCGGCATATTTGCTGCCGAGCTGGAAGACATGGCCCACTTCGATGCCGCGTGCGATGTGCAGGGTACCGTGGCCATCCGGCGAAGGGTCGCCCGCCACGACCTGGCGCAGGTCTTCCACGCGCGTGATGCGCGCGTCGCGCTCCCAGTTCGCGCCGGTGTAGTGCGTGTCGTTGGCGTTGCCGCCGCATACGAAATCGGCCAGCACCGCCGCGCTGCGATCGACGATCACGGGAATGTTGTCGGGCAGGCCGATGGGGCCGATAAAGCCGGGACGTACACCGACACTGGCAAGTATTTGCTCGTCGGAGGCCAGCACGGATTCACCCGGCAGTTCGGGCAGCTTGCTGGCCTTCACTTCGTTGATCTCGTGATCGCCGCGCAGGCACAGCGCGACCAGGCCATCCTTGCCGCGCACCAGCAAGGTCTTCAACACGCGATCGGCGCTGATGCCGAAATGCTTGGTGACGTCCTCCACCGTGCGTACGCGCGGCGTGTCCACGCGCTGCAGCGTTGCGGAAGGCGCGGGGCGTGTGATGGCAGGCGCAACCGCTTCGGCTTTCTCGACGTTGGCGGCGTAATCGGAGGCATCGGAGTAGGCGAGCAGGTCTTCGCCTGATTCGGCCAGCACCTGGAATTCATGGCTGGCGCTGCCGCCGATGGCGCCGGTATCGGCCTGCACGGCGCGGAACGTCAAGCCAAGACGCGTGAAGATGCGTGCGTACGCCTGGTACATCACATCGTAGGTTTCGCCAAGCGATTCGGGCGTGAGGTGGAACGAGTACGCATCCTTCATCAGGAATTCGCGCGCACGCATCACCCCGAAGCGCGGACGGATCTCGTCACGGAACTTGGTCTGGATCTGGTAGAAGTTGACCGGCAACTGCTTGTAGCTCTTCAGCTCGTTGCGCGCGAAATCGGTGACGACTTCTTCATGCGTGGGGCCGTAGCAGAATTCCTGCTCCTTGCGGTCCTTGATCTTGAGCAGCTGGCCGCCGAATTTTTCCCAGCGGCCGGTTTCTTCCCACAGCTCGCGCGGCTGCACGGAAGGCATCAGCATTTCGATGGCGCCGGCGCGGTTCATTTCCTCGCGCACGACCGCTTCCACCTTGCGCAGCACGCGCAAACCCAGTGGCGACCAGGTGTAAAGGCCGGAGGCGAGCTTGCGGATCATCCCGGCGCGGATCATCAGCTGGTGGCTGGCGATCTCGGCGTCGGCAGGGACTTCCTTGACGGTGCCCAGGTGGAATTGGCTAAGGCGCATTGGGACGTGTCGGCTATCGGGATAAAGGATCGATTATAGCCGGCAGTTTGGTTATCTCGTGGCCGTCATTCCCGCGAAAGCGGGAATCCATTTGTGCTTCATTGGCCCAGAGCACGATGGATTCCCGCTTTCGCGGGAATGTCGGCCATGGGACGCGTTGCGCCTTACGTCCCGCAATACTGGTTGTACTGCGACTGGCTCGCGCCCAGCTGCTGCTTGCGCTGGTCCGCATTGAGCAACTGTTGTTGGCCGCCAGTACCCGTCATGACCACCGGGCCGCTGCCCTGCAAGGTGGCGATGTTCGCCTTCAGCGAGGCGCACAGCTTGGTACGGTTCTCTGGCGTGTCGGCCATGGTGCTCGGCTGTGGCGGGCTGCCGGTGTTTTGGCTGCTGCTGTTGCTGCTGGCTGGCGCCGCCGGCGTGTTGTCGGCGGCCGGCGCGGAGCTGCCGGTGTTGACGCTGACCTGGCTGTACTTGGTGCCGGTGGGCGGCGGCGATTCCGAGTAATGGGTGGTGCCATGGGCGTCGGTCCACTTGTAGACCTGGGCGCAGGCCAGGGGCGCAACCAGCAGCAGCGCCACGGCAATGGACAGTCGACGCATGAGCAGACTCCAAAAAAGGGAACGGTGGAAAACACGGCTAGTTAACAACCGGCGCGGTTGGGACTCAAGCGGGCGATGCGGCGGAGTATCGGGAACGTGCTGGCTCGCACGCTTGCGCCGGGCCTAGTGACGTTCCGATCCATTCCACGCAGCCTTCACCGCCCTGAAAGCGCCAGGCATCACCCTGCTAAACTGGCCCGCATTCCATCATGGACGGCTTCATGAGCGAGACGACACCATCGCGGGTGCCGCGGCATCGCGGGATTTACCTCCTGCCGAACCTGTTCACCACCGGCGCCATGTTCGCCGGCTTCTACGCCATTGTCGTAAGCATCGGCGGGCGCTACACGGACGCGGCCATTGCGGTGTTCGTGGCTGCCCTGCTGGACGGCATCGATGGCCGCGTGGCGCGCCTTACCCATACGCAGAGCGAGTTCGGCGTGCAGTACGACTCGCTTTCCGACCTGGTGAGCTTCGGCCTGGCGCCTTCGCTGGTGATGTACAACTGGTCGCTTTCCAGCCTGAAGGAATTCGGGCCGCTACCGGGCAAGATCGGCTGGGCGGCAGCCTTCATCTATGCCGTCTGCGCGGCCCTGCGCCTGGCGCGCTTCAATACCCAGGTCGGCGTGGCCGACAAGCGCTACTTTCAGGGCCTGCCCAGCCCTGCGGCGGCGGCAGTGTGCATGTCCTTCGTGTGGAGCATGGACAGCTGGGGCTACAGCGGCGCCGATCTCAACATGGGCATGCCCTTCATGGCGGTGATCGTGGGTCTGCTGATGGTGAGCCGCTTCCGCTATTACAGCTTCAAGTCCTTGCCGATGGGCGACAAGGTGCCGTTCCTGTGGATCCTGATCGCCGTGTTGATCCTGGTGCCATTCTTCGTCGATCCGCCGCGCGTGTTGCTGGCGGTGTTTTCGCTGTTCCTGCTGTCCGGGCCGGTGGTGACGGTGTGGGGCCTGGCCGCACGCCGCAAGCGTATGCGCCGTGGCGCGGTATGAACGCTGTCGTTGCCAGCCCGGTGCATCGAGCCCGCGTGCTGCGCGCGCTGGGCGTGGTGGCGTGGCAGCGGCGGGCCGTTGCTGAGGCGACCTCGGTAGCCTCGCCTGTCCAGGCGACCGAAGCTCGGCAGCTGCCGGCCGGTGTGGTGGTGGTATTGCCGCGCGGGTGCGCGGTGCGTGAGCTGGATCTGCTCGGGCGCGCGCTCTCGGCCTTCGGCCCCTTGCTGGCGCGCGCGCCACGCATCGAGGCCCTCGACGGCGAATCCATGCAGGTACCGCATGCGCCGGCCTATCTGGTCTTCGGCCAGGCCCAGGCGCATGCATTAGGGCGTGCGCTGCCGGCGCAGGTGATGCGCGATGCGCATATCGTGCTGGCCGATGCGCCCTCGGACATCCTCACCCAGGCCAGTGCCAAGCGGCGGCTGTGGCAGGCCTTGCGCACGCTGCGCCGCGCACTGGCGGCTGGGGCCCGGTGATGGTTGCCGTCGCGCGCCCCTCCTTGGAGATGCGCGCCATGCGGCGGGAAGACCTCTCGCGCGTGAGTGAGCTGGAGCATGCTTCCTATGCCTTTCCGTGGGGCCAGGGCATCTTCGGCGATTGCCTGAAGGCCGGGCATCCCTCGTGGGTGTTGTGCCTGGAAGGACGGATCATCGGCTACGGCATTCTTTCCGTGGGCGCGGGCGAGGCGCACGTGTTGAACGTATGCATCTCACCGGACCAGCGCGGGCAAGGCTTTGGCCGGCATCTGATGAAACGCCTGCTGGATATCGCGCGCTGGAATGGCGCCGAGCGGGTGTTCCTGGAAGTGCGGCCGTCCAATCCGAATGCACAGGCGCTGTATGTGTCGCTGGGCTTTCGCGAGATCGGGCGGCGTCCGCGCTATTACCCCGCGCATGATGGGCGCGAGGATGCGATCGTGATGGCGCTGGAGTTTTCGGCGTAGGCCGCCTATGTATGGCCGTCATTCCCGCGAAAGCGGGAATCCATTTGCTCTGATGCAAAAGCAAAAAATAGATTCCCGCTTTCGCGGGAATGACGGCCATCGGCGTTACGCGTTATCGATCGTGCATCAACCCAGCTTGCGCATCTGCTCGCGCAACGCACCCAGTTGCGTACTCCAATCGGCAATGCGCTGACGTTCCTGCGTCACCACCTCGGCCGGCGCATTCGCCACGAAGTTGGCATTGCCGAGTTTGGCTTCGCACTTCTTGATCTCGCTTTCGATCTTGGCGATTTCCTTGGCTAACCGTGTTTTTTCGGCGCTCAGATCGATCAATCCGGCAAGCGGGATCAGCACGCGCAACGCGCCGACCACGGCTGCCGCAGCGGCGGGTTCGTCGGCGCCGGCAGCAATCCATTGCGGCGCTTCCACGCGTGCGAGGAAACTGATCTGCGCGGCAAACTTGGCCGCGCGCGCGCGATCGCTGGCATCGCCGTCGGCCAGCAGCAGCGGGATGGTTTTGCCGGGTGCGATGTTCATTTCCGCGCGAATGCGGCGGATGCCGCTCAGCACGTTCTTGTACCACTCGATCTCGGCAGTGGCAGCGTCGTCCGCAGCGATCTCGCCGGCCCTCGGCCACGGACGCAGGAAGATGCTTTCGACGTGAATGCCGAGCTTCGGCGCTACTGTTTGCCAGATCTCCTCCGTAATGAACGGAATGATCGGGTGCAGCGCGCGCAGCACGGTTTCCAGCACCACCAGCAGCGTGTGGCGCGTCGATGCCGCGGCCGTCGCATCGTCACCATTCAAGGCGGGCTTGGACAGTTCCAGGAACCAGTCGCAGTACTCATTCCACACGAATTCGTACAGCGCCTGCGCGAGCAGGTCGAAGCGATAAGTGACGAAGTGCTGTTCGACCTCCACCAGCGTGTGCTTCAAGCGCGTGAGAATCCAGCGTTCCGCTTCGGTAACCGGCGCACCGGCCGGCGCAGGCAATTCACCGTCCGGCAGGTTCATCAGCACGAAGCGCGCCGCATTCCACAGCTTGTTGCAGAACGCCTTGTAGCCTTCCGCGCGCTTGATGTCGAAGTTGATCGTGCGGCTGTAGCTGGCCAGCGCCGCGAAAGTAAAACGCAACGCATCGGTGCCGATGGCGGGAATGCCTTGCGGGTAATCCTTGCGGATGCGCTTTTCGACCTTTTCACGCACCTGTGGAATCAGCAGCGACTTGGTGGATTTTTCCACCAGCGGTTCCAGTTCGATGCCGTCGATCAGGTCCAGTGGGTCCAGCGTGTTGCCCTTGGACTTGGACATCTTCTGGCCTTCCGCATCGCGCACGATCGCGTTGATGTACACCTCGCGGAACGGCACCTGCTTGGTGAAGTACAAGGTCGCCATCACCATGCGCGCGACCCAGAAGAAGATGATGTCGAAGCCGGTGACGAGCACAGCGCTGGGCAGGAAGAGCTTGTCTTGCTCCCAGTTGGCGACTACGTCGCCGTGTTCGTTCTTTACTTCGCCCTGGAACGGCCAGCCGAGTGTGGAGAATGGCCACAGCGCGGAGCTGAACCAGGTATCGAGCACATCTTCGTCCTGCTTCAACGCGCCAACGGGTTCGACGGACGCATGCTTGCGCGCATCGGCTTCGTTTTCGCCGACAAAGATATTGCCGGCTTCGTCGTACCACGCCGGAATGCGATGGCCCCACCACAACTGGCGGCTGATGCACCAGTCCTGGATGTTTTCCAGCCACTGCGTATAGGTGGTGGTCCAATTCTCCGGCACGAACTTGATCGCGCCCGAGCGCACGGCGTCGAGTGCGGGGTCGGTGATCGCTTTGCGGCCACCCGCACGGCCATCCTTTTGTGTGTCGCTGGTCAGATCGACGAACCACTGGTCGGTGAGCATCGGTTCGATGACGGCATCCGAGCGCTGGCTGATCGGTACCTGCAGTTTGTGTGGCTTGGTTTCGATCAGGAAACCATTGGCATCTAGATCGACCAAGATTTGCTTGCGTGCCTCGAAGCGATCCAATCCTTGATACTTCACTGGTATGAAGTCTGTAAGGAATGGGCTGTCGATAGTGATGAGGCGGTGCTTCGTGATTCGTGGTGCGACGCCGCTACCCCAAATTTTTTCTTCATCAGCACGACTGATGACTTTCGCATCCAGCGTAAGCATGGATTGAATGCCGATGTCGAGATGGCGTTCCATCACCGCGTAGTCGTTAAAGTCGTGCGCGGGGGTGATCTTTACGCAGCCTGTTCCGAACTCGCGATCCACGTACTCGTCTGCAATCACCGGAATCTTGCGGCCAGTGAGAGGCAGATCGACCATCTTGCCGATCAGATGCTGGTAACGCTCGTCCTCCGGATGCACTGCTACCGCAGCGTCAGCCAGCATGGTCTCTGGGCGGGTGGTGGCAACAACGAGGCTTTCGTTACTGCCACTAACCGGGTAGCGGATCGACCACATATGCCCATCGCGCTCGACGTTATTCACTTCCAGATCGGATACCGCCGTGCCCAGTACCGGGTCCCAGTTCACCAGACGGTTGCCGCGATAGATCAAGCCGGCGCGATACCAGTCCACGAACACCTTGCGCACCGCGGCGGACAAGCCTTCGTCCATGGTGAAGCGCTCGCGCGACCAGTCGGCGGCGACGCCGAGGCGACGCATCTGGTTGGTGATGGTGGACCCGGATTCCTCCTTCCACTGCCACACGCGCTCCACGAACGGTTCGCGGCCCAGGTCGTGACGGGTCTTGCTCTCTACCGCCAGCTGGTTCTCCACGATCTTCTGCGTGGCGATGCCCGCGTGGTCGGTGCCGACCTGCCACAGCGTGTTCATGCCGCGCATGCGCTGGTAGCGGATCAGCATGTCCATCACCGTCTGCTGGAACGCATGGCCCATGTGCAGGGTGCCGGTGACGTTCGGCGGCGGCAGCAGGATGCAGTACG